>JADFNT010000052.1 GCA_022563215.1 Pseudomonadota bacterium | reverse complement strand
CGCGATCCGCCGGACCCGCGGCCCCATGGTATTGAGCAAGTGAATGTTCGACCTGGCGACCCGGGAATGCAGGATATCGCCGCAGATGGCGACCAGAAGGCCGCTCAGGGTGCCCCGCCGCCGGCGGATGGTGAGCGCGTCCAGCAACGCCTGGGTCGGGTGTTCGTGGCTGCCGTCGCCGCCGTTGATGACGGCGCAGTTGACCTTTTCCGACAGCAGTTTGACGGCCCCGGAATGGGGGTGACGGACCACCAAAACGTCCGGGTGCATGGCATTCAGCGTCATCGCCGTGTCGATAAGCGTCTCGCCTTTTTTCACCGAGCTGGTGGCCACCGACATGTTGATCATGTCGCCGCCAAGGCGCTTGCCGGCGAGCTCGAACGACGTCCGGGTGCGGGTCGATTCCTCGAAGAAGAGATTGATGATGGTGCGGCCGTGAAGAAGGGGCGTGGTCTTATCGGCGCGGCGGTTCTGTTCGACGTAGGTTTCGGAACGGTCCAGTAAAATCGATATTTCTTCCGGCGAAAGACCTTCAATGCCGAGCAGATGCCGATGAGGAAAATAGACGTTGTCCTTACCGCCTTTGGCCATAGGCGTACACCACCTCCTTAATGCGGCGCGCACTATATGGATTGACGGGTTGCGGCGCAAGCACGTGTGCGGGAAAATGCCGCCAACCATGAAGGAATACCTTAAAAACCACGAACGCCTGGCCCGGTTGCTGGACCGGGAAATCGTCTTCATCGTCGGCGCGACCCGCTGGGGAACGGCCTGGGTCCAACAGTGCCTGGACGCGCACCCGGAAATCTGCTGCAAGGGCGAGGGGCACTTCACCGATGTCCTGTTTCCGATGTTGGCCAAGGTTTTCGACGATTACAACACCGAAGCCGAAACCGTCGGCAACCGGCTGCAAAAGGCCGGGCTTCCGGGCAACGCGGCGGGTTTCACGTTCGAGGACGTGGACCACATGATGACCACCGCCATCGGGCTGGCGCTCGACCGCTGGACCGACGGCGCCGACGTCAAGGTGATTGCCGAAAAGACACCCGAACATGTCGTGTCGCTGGATTTGCTTGCCCGCGTCGTGCCGAGTCTGAAAATCGTTCACGTTTACCGCGACGGCCGCGACGAAGCGGTATCGGCCTGGGAATTCAATTCAGGCCTCAGCCGCGGCAAGTTCCGCGAGCTTTACCCAAAATTCGGCGATTTCGCCAAGACCTTTGCCGGCAACTGGAGCAAAAGCATTACCGCCGCCCGGCGGTTCGAGCGCGACCACCCGGGACAGTGTTTTCATTTCCGCGCCGAAGACGCCCAGGGCGAGGCGGAGCCGGCGCTTAGGCCGTTGTTGAAATTCCTCGGCGTCGACGACGGCGAGGCGGTGATCAAGGACACCGCCGAAGCGGCCTGGGAGGCGGCGCGATTGGACGTCGACCCCGGCGACTGGAAACACACCTTCGAGGCGGCGGAAAAACGGTCCTTCAACCGCCAATGCGGCGAGTTGCTGAAGCTTCTGGGGTACGAGGTTTAGGGGGCGGGGCGATGAAATCGTTGATTATCTACGCCGCCGCCGCGGCCGCCGAAATCGCCGGGTGCTTCGCCTTCTGGGCCTGGCTGCGGCTCGGCAAAAGCCCCCTTTGGCTGGTTCCCGGCCTGGCGGCGCTGTTCTTTTTCGCCTACCTGCTGACCAAAATCGACGCCCTTTACGCCGGCCGCGCCTTTGCCGCCTATGGCGGTGTCTACATTGCCGCGTCGCTGGTCTGGCTGTGGGCGGCGGAGGGCATCCGCCCCGACCGCTGGGATCTCCTCGGCGCCATGATTTGCCTCGTCGGCGCCGCCGTCATCCTGCTCGGGCCGCGGGCGGCGTAATCCTTGGTATAACCCTCACCCCGCCAAAACCACCACCAGCGGCATCGTCACCGCGGCGCCAAGGGTAGTGGCGGTGACGATCCCGGCCATCAACGGCCCGTCGCCGCCGAGTTGGCGCGACATCACGTAGCTGGCCGCCGATACCGGCAGGGCCATGAACATCACCGCGACGGCGGCCGCCGGGCCGGTAACGCCGAACACCTGGCAGGCGCCATAGGTGACGGCCGGGGTCACCGCCAGTTTCAGCGCCGCCGTGCCGATGACGGCATTGCGGGCCTCCCTGACGGCGGTGAAATCGAGCCCGGCGCCGACCGCCATCAGTCCGAGCGGCAGCGCCGCGCGGCCGATGATTTCCAGGATCGGGCCGATGACCGGCGGCAGGCCGAAGCCGGTGACGTTGAGCGTGGCGCCGATCAGGCAGGCGATGATGATCGGGTTTTTCAGCGCCGGCGCCACGGCCTCGCCCCAGCCGTTTCCGGGGTTGGATGTTTCGGCGCCGCCCCCGGCCCAGCGCAAATGGCCGACGATGGCCAGGAAATTGACCAGCGGGATGACGGCGACGATGGCGGCCGCCGTCAGCGTCAGCCCGGCGTCGCCGAAAAGCGCCATCGCGGCGGCGATGCCGACATAGGTGTTGGGGCGGATGGCGCCCTGGAACACCGACACGAACGACGGCCCGGCGAGGCCCGCCTTGGCCAGCCGGGGCCTGAGGGCGATCAACGCGCCGGCCATCAGCCCCGTCGCCACGGCCAGGGCGGCGGCCATCGGCAGCAGGTCCGGGCCGACGGCCTCGGCGCCGCCGATCGACGTTATCAGAAGCGCCGGGAACAGGAAGTAGAAGGTCAACCGCTCGGCCGGGTCCCAGAAATCGTCGGTGAAGATGCGGCGGGACTTGAGCAGGTAGCCGACGGCGATCAGCCCGAACACCGGGGCCAGGGCGGACAGGACGCCGGTCATGGCATCGAGTCCAGCGCCCCTTGCAGGATGTAGGCGGCGGCCATCTTGTCGATCACCTCGGCGCGGCGCTTGCGGGTCATGTCGGCCTCGTCGATCAGCACCCGCTCGACGGCTTTCGTCGACAGCCGTTCGTCCCAAAAGGCGATGGGCAAATCGATGTGTTCGAGAAGGTTGTCGGCGAATTGGCGCACCGATTGGCAGCGCCGGCCTTCGGCGCCGTCCATCTGCACCGGCAGCCCGAGGATCAGGCCACCGACGTTTTCCCCGGCGATGATGCCGGCAAGGCGCTTTGCGTCGGCGGCGAACTTGCCGCGCTTGATGGTTTCCGCCGGGCTCGCCACCATCAACGTGACGTCCGACAGCGCCAGGCCGATGGTCTTGGAGCCGACATCGAGCCCCAACAGGCGCTGTCCCGGTTTGAGTGTGTCCCTGATTCGATCGACGGCCGTTATCGCCACGAAGCGCTCCTTGAAGGGGTCAAAAAAAAGCCCCCGGAAAAAAGACAGTGGAGGCATGGCCCGACGTTGGCTATCATACCCTAAGCCTCTTTTATACCTTATTCCTGGGCTCGGGGGGCTCTCAATGGTTGAGGCAAAGGGCGGCTTCTGGCATTTGGCCTTGCCAAGAAATCCAAACGGTGGTGGGACCTTCCGTCCGGTTGCGGCGGCGGTTTTGCTGATCGCGCTCGCCGTCGGCCCGGCCTTGGCGGCGGAGAAAAAAACGCCGCCGAAGCCGATGATCTTCATGGGCGTCAAGGTGAAGCCGCTGCAGGGCCAATATCTGGTGTTGAAGGACGTCAATATCCGCGCCCGGCCGAAGACGAAATCCAAGAAGGTCGGCAGCTTCAAGGCCGGCAAGCGCATTGACGTGGTGGCCCGGGCCTCCAGCGCCTGGGTGGCGGTACGCGAAGGCGGCAAGGACCTGGGCTTCGTTTACGACCGGATCCTTCTGCCGTTGATCGACGGCACGCTGGATAGTGACCTTGAAGGCAAGACATCGGTGAAGGGTGGGGCTTCGTGCCGATACCGCATCCGGTTCGAGGGCAAAAGCCAAGTCGAGGGACAGGTCTTCGAGATCGCCGATTACGACGTCTATTGGGACTGCCTGGACGGCAAACGCAAGGTCAAGTTCCGCACCCCGATGTTCATCACCGAGGCGCCCTATCAATTGGGGACCAAGCGGATCTTTCAGATCAGTATCGACGTTTTGGACATCGAGGGCGGCTACGATGACATCTTTTCCACCACCCTTCTTTACGACAAGGACAAGAACCGCGTCGTCTTCGACAGCGTCTCGATCGAGAAATTCGGACAGACCCCGGCGACCAAGGAAATCTCCGCCAAGACCGTTCCCCAGGCATTGAGGGCCGCGGTCGTGATCACCCTCGCGACATGGAATAAATCCGCCTGGAGGGACCTGATCAAGAACAGCCCCTGAGGGCGGGCGGCGATGCCTTCGCGGCTTCAAGCCGGACGCCTTGAATCCAAGGGATCGGCGGGCTAACGTCGGCGCCCGGGCCGGGGCTTGAAACCCTTTTTCTCCCTCCGGCCTCTGTTTTTTCGCCTCCATCCGTAAATCCGGAGTCCCGATGTCCTTGGACAAAGATACCGTCAGGAAAATCGCCATCCTTGCCCGCATCCGGGTGCCCGCGGATGCCCTCGACGGCCTGTCGGTGGAGCTTTCCAACATCATCGGCTGGGTCGAGCAGTTGAACGAGGTCGATACCGAGGGTGTCGAGCCGATGACGTCGGTCGCCGACATGGATTGGCCCCGGCGCGACGACGAGATTACCGACGGCGGCCGCGCCCAGGACATCCTGGCCAACGCCACCGATCCGGAACCGGCCCCCGGCGGTAAGGATGGCGGCGGCTTCTTCACGGTGCCGAAGGTGGTCGAATGACCGCGCTGACCGAACTTTCCCTCGCCGAGGCCGGCAAGGGGCTCGAGGCCGGCGACTTCACGGCCGAGGAGCTGACCCGGGCCTGCATCGAGGCGCTCGAAGGGGGGCGCGATCTCAACGCCTTTATCACCGAGACGCCGGACATCGCGCTCGACCGGGCCAAGGCGTCGGACGCCCGGCGCGCCGGCGGCAAGGCGGCCGGTCCCATGGACGGCATCCCCATCGCCATTAAGGATCTGTTCTGTACCGAGGGCGTGCTGACCACCGCCGGCTCGCACATCCTCGACGGCTTCACGCCTACTTATGAATCCACCGTCAGCGCCAACCTCAAGGACTCCGGCGCGGTGATGCTGGGCAAGACCAATTTGGACGAATTCGCCATGGGGTCCGCCAACGTCACGTCTTATTACGGGCCGGTGAAGAACCCGTGGAAGGGCCCCGGCGGCAAGGACCTGGTGCCAGGTGGTTCCAGCGGCGGTTCGGCGGCGGCAGTGGCGGGCGGCCTGTGCTCCGGCGCCATCGGCACCGATACCGGCGGCTCGATCCGCCAGCCGGCGTCGTTCACGGGCATCGTCGGCATGAAGCCCACCTACGGCCGCTGTTCGCGCTGGGGCATCGTCGCCTTCGCCTCGTCGCTGGATCAGGCCGGGCCGCTGACCCGCAGCGTCGAGGACGCCGCCATCATGCTGGGCGCCATGGCCGGCCACGATGCCAAGGACTCGACCTCGGCGCCGATCGACGTTCCCGATTTCTCCGCCGGGCTTAAGGAAGGGGTCAAGGGGATGAAGGTGGGGATTGCGAAGGAATATAATTTGGACGGCATGCCCGGCGAGATCGAGGCGCTGTGGCAACAGGGCATGGACTGGTTGAAGGACCAAGGCGCGGAATGCATCGACGTTTCCTTAGCCCACACCAAATACGCCCTGCCGGCCTATTACATCGTCGCCCCGGCCGAGGCCTCTTCCAACCTGGCGCGGTACGACGGGGTGCGCTATGGGCTGCGCGTCGAGGGTGAGTCGCTCGACGACATGTACGAAGCGACTAGGGGCGAGGGCTTCGGCGACGAGGTCCGCCGCCGGATACTGATCGGCACCTACGTTCTGTCGGCCGGTTACTATGACGCCTATTACCGCCAAGCGCAGAAGGTCCGCACCCTGATCGCCAAGGATTTTACCGAGGCGTTCGAGCAGGTGGACGTGCTGTTGACGCCGACGGCGCCGTCGGCCGCCTTCGCCATCGGCGACAAGATGGACGACCCGGTGGCCATGTACCTGAACGACGTCTTTACCGTGCCCGCTTCCATGGCCGGGCTGCCGGCGATTTCGGTGCCGGCGGGGCTCGACGGGGACGGGCTGCCGCTGGGCCTGCACCTGATCGCCAAGCCGTTCGACGAGGTAACCCTGTTCCGCGCCGCCTCGGCCCTCGAAGAGGCGGCCGGGTTTGATGCCAGGCCGCCTTCGCCGAAGGGAGGCGCGTCATGAGCTACCTGATTTCAGGCGAAAGCGGCGATTGGGAAGTGGTGATCGGGCTCGAGATCCACGCCCAGATCGTTTCCCAGGCCAAGCTCTTTTCCGGCGCCGCCACGGCCTTCGGCGCCGGGCCCAACACCCAGGTGTCGCTGGTCGACGCGGCGATGCCGGGGATGCTGCCGGTCATCAACGAGTATTGCGTCGAACAGGCGGTCAAGACCGGCCTCGGGCTGAAGGCGAAGATCAACCTGCATTCGGTTTTCGAGCGCAAGAACTACTTCTACGCCGACCTGCCGCAGGGCTACCAAATCTCCCAGTACGCCGAACCCATCGTCGGCGAGGGCACGGTGGTGCTCGACATGCCCGACGGCGAGACGCGGGACATCGGCATCGAGCGCCTGCACATGGAACAGGACGCCGGCAAATCCCTGCACGACCAGGACCCGAAGCGCACCTTCATCGATTTGAACCGTTCCGGCGTGGCGCTGATGGAGATCGTGTCCAAGCCCGACCTGCGCTCGCCCGAAGAGGCCGGCATCTACCTGCGCAAGATACGCTCCATCCTGCGCTACCTGGGCACCTGTGACGGCAACATGGAGCAAGGCTCCATGCGCGCCGACGTCAACGTCTCGGTCCGGCCCGCCGGCTCGGACGCGCTCCGCACCCGCACCGAGATCAAGAACGTCAATTCCGTGCGCTTCGTCATGCAGGCCATCGAGCACGAGGCCGAGCGCCAGGTGGAGGCCTACGAGGCCGGCGGGGAAGTGGTGCAGGAAACGCGGCTGTTCGATGCCGCCAAGAACGAGACCCGGCCCATGCGGGCCAAGGAGTACGCCCACGACTACCGCTACTTCCCGGACCCGGACCTGCTGCCGCTGGTGCTGGCCGACGAGGACGTGGAGAGAATCAGGAAGAGCCTGCCCGAACTGCCGGACGACAAGAAGGCGCGTTTTGTCTCCGATTACGGGCTATCGGCTTATGACGCCGGCGTCCTGGTGGCCGAGAGGGAAACCGCCGATTACTTCGAGACGGCGGCCAAGGGCCGCGACGCCAAGCAGGCCGCCAACTGGGTGACCGGCAACCTGTTCGGGGCCTTGAACAAGGCCGGCAAGGCCATCGCCGAAAGCCCCGTCCCGCCGGGCGCCCTGGGCGGGCTTCTGGACCTCATGGCCGACGACACCATCTCGGGGCGCATGGCCAAGGACGTGTTCGACGAGATGTTCGAGACCGGCAAGGACCCGGCCGCCATCGTCGCCGACAAGGGCCTGGAGCAGATCACCGATACGGGCGAGATCGAGGCCGTCGTGGCCAGGATCATCGCCGAGAACCCGGACCAGGCCGACGACGTCAGGTCCGGCAACGACAAAGCCATCGGCTGGTTCGTCGGCCAGGTGATGAAGGCGACCCAAGGCAAGGCCAACCCGAAGATGGTGAACGATTTGCTGAGGGAGAAGCTGGGGGGCTGACGGGCCTGGGCTCCCACATTGCCGTCATGGAATCGCTCGTCATTCGCCCGTTCACGCCCTCCGACCAGGACCGGGTCACGGAAATCTTCATCGACTGGAACCGCCATATCGCGGCCCCGGACACGGCCAACGCCTTCGAGACCTACATTCGGCGTTCCATCACCGAGGAGATGGGGCGCATCCCCGAATACTACCAAGCCCACCCCAAGAGCGGCTTCTGGGTCGCGGAGACCAACGGTGACGTCGTCGGCATGGTCGGCATCGAGCACCTGTCGGACGACGAGGCCGAGGTGCGGCGCATGTACGTGGACGCTGGCTTGCGCCGCCGGGGCATCGGGGCCCAGCTCCTGACGCACGCGGAGGCCTTCTGCGCGCGCGCTGGATACGCGCGCATCGTCCTCAGCACCTCGGCCCTGCAGCAGGCCGCCAAGGCCCTTTACGAGGCCAAGGGCTATCGCCTGGTGCGCGAAGTGGTGGCGGACGAGCAGACCAACCGCACCGTCGGCGGTGGCATCCGGCGCTATCACTATGTGAAGGAGTTGGGTGGAAATTAAGTATACTGTTTCTTTGAATCCGCCCTTTCAACGGCGAACGGAGACGGGCCGTGCTCCAGATCAAGCCCGATACCGACGACACGACCGAAGCGGAAGAGAAGACCGACGACGCGCTCTATTGCGCCGCCTGCGGGCACCTGGTAACGCGGACCCGCTGGGCGATCTCCATGGGCGGGCGCGAACGCGTGTTCACCAATCCCACCGGCTATAGCTTCCGCATCGTCTGCTTCGCCGAGGCGCCTGGTGCTTCGGCCGAGGGCGAGCCGACCTCCGATCATACCTGGTTTCAGGGCTATCTCTGGAACTTCGCCCTGTGCCGGGGCTGCGGCGGGCATTTGGGCTGGCATTTCCGCCAGGAGGCGGGCGGCGATGCGTTTTTTGGGTTGGTCAAGAACCGGCTATCGAGCCACCCGCAATGACGCCGGCAAGATGCGGAAACAAACGAGGAGGGACTAGAGCAAATCCCGAGCGAATGGACTCATTCGCGACGACGAATTTGCGGTTAAAACAAATAGATAGGGCATTTCCGGTGAACCAATGTGAACCGGA
>JADFNT010000379.1 GCA_022563215.1 Pseudomonadota bacterium | reverse complement strand
GCCGCCTCCCCCCGGCGCCGGGCCTCGGCCAGCCGTCCGGCCTGAAGCCGCGCCAGGTGTCCGATGTCGTCAACGCCGACGGACAGTTTTATCAAGTGAACGGTCATCGGCCGGCCTTGCCTGAAAGGGCGCGGGCGGCCTTTGATGCGGTGGGGCGGCCGAGTTGATCGCATATGAATTGCCCGGCCTGGGCCAGTTGTTTCAGGTCGACGCCGGTTTCGATGCCCAGCCCGTTCAGCATGTAGAGCACGTCCTCGGAAGCGGCGTTGCCCGTGGCGCCTTCGGCAAAAGGGCAGCCGCCCAGCCCGGCGACGGCGCTGTCGATGACGGCGACGCCTTTTTCAAGAACCGCCAGGATATTGGCCAACGCCTGCCCATAGGTATCATGGAAATGGGCCGCCAGGCTTTCCACGGGCACGGCTTCCGCGACCGTGTCGATCAACCCCTGGGCCCGGGCCGGGGTGCCCCGGCCGATGGTGTCGCCCAGCGAAATCTCATAACACCCCATTGCCATCAATTCCTTCGCCACCCGGGCAACGGCTTGCGGCGGGACCTCCCCTTCATAAGGACAGCCGAGCACGCACGAGACATAGCCGCGCACCGCAATACCGGCGGTTTGGGCGGCCTCGCATACGGGACGGAACCTGCCTAAGCTTTCGGCGATGGAACAATTGACGTTGTTTCGCGAAAACGTCTCGGACGCCGCCGCGAAAACGGCGATTTCCTTCACCCCGGCGGAACGGGCCGCTTCGAACCCCCGCATGTTGGGCACCAAAACCCCGTAGCGAACGCCGTCCCGAACCGCAAGGCCGGCGATGACGTCCGCCGTATCGGCCATCCGCGGCACCCATTTGGGCGATACGAAGCTACCGACCTCGATGAACCGAAGTCCGCTGCCGGCGAGACGGTCGATCCATTCGATCTTGACCGCCGTGGAAATGGTTTGGGGCTCGTTTTGCAGGCCATCCCGGGGGCCGACCTCGACCAATTTGACCTTTGCGGGGAGGCGCATTTTTCCTTTACCCAACATGGTTTTGCCAGCCTACACTAATGCGCCGGGAACGGTCCGGGAATAGGAACTTCTGCTAATACCAAGGAGCGGCGGATAAAGCGTCCCTGGAAAGAGGGCGCTTCAAAATTATATCGAGGCCCGCCGCCGAAGGGTTCGGTTTCGGGGGTTACTTCCTGGTCCAGCCGGGCTGGCGCTTTTCCAGGAACGCCGCCACCCCTTCGCGGCCTTCGTCGGACACCCGGATGCGCGCAATCCGGGCTGCGCTGTCGGCGATCAGGCGGTCATCGACGGGCCGGTTGGGGACCCCGGCGATCTGGTCCTTGGTTTCGGCCATGGCGGCCGGGCCGTTGGCGAGCAGGGCTTCGACCATGGCGTCGACCGCCGACGGCAAATCCTCCGCCGCTATCACTTCGTGCACCAGGCCGATGCGTTTGGCCTCGATGGCGTCGAAGCGCTCGGCGCTGATCGCGTACCGGCGGGCCTGGCGTTCGCCGATGGCGGCGACCACATAGGGCGATATCACCGACGGGATCAGCCCCAGCTTGACTTCGGAGATGGAAAATTGGGCCGCATCCGAGGCGATGGCGATATCGCAACAGCAGATCAGCCCGACCCCGCCGCCGTAGGCTGCGCCTTGGACCTCGGCCACGGTGGGCTTGGACAGGCCGTTCAGGGTCTTCATCAGCGCCGCCAGGGCCTCGGCGGAGGCCTGGTTTTCGGCCTCGGAGTCTTCGGCCATGCGCTGCATCCATTTCAGGTCGGCACCGGCGCAGAAACTCTTGCCCGCCGCCGCCAGGACGACGACGCTGACGGCCCGATTGCGGTCGAGGTCGTTCAATTCCCTGGTCAAAAGGGCAATCAGAATGTCATCGAAGGCGTTATGCACATCCGGCCGGTTGAGGGTCAGGGTGGCCCGACCGTCGGCGGCGACGTCAACGATCAATGGACTTTCCGTCATCGGTCCTTATCCCCTCCCCCTCACATCCTGAAGACGCCGAAGGTGGTCTTTTCGATCGGCGCGTTGAGCGCCGCCTCGAGTCCCAGGCCCAGCACCTGGCGCGTGTCCTTGGGGTCGATGACGCCGTCGTCCCAAAGCCGGGCGCTGGCGTAATAGGGATGGCCCTGGGCCTCGTATTGATCGAGGATCGGCTGCTTGAAGGCTTGTTCCTCATCCGCCGTCCAGGTTCCGCCCTT
>JADFNT010000378.1 GCA_022563215.1 Pseudomonadota bacterium | reverse complement strand
CCGTACGGCTTCGCGTGCGGCATATCGAGTGAATGAACCGGTCGTGACAAACAATCCTTTGTCCGCGCGGCCAACCAACGCCCCCCGAAAATAACGAATGGCCGAGGAGGATACGGAGCCCTGGTACTTCTTACACTGGAACAAGACATGAAAACTAAGTAGTCCCCCGACCTTCAAGATCCCCTTTCCGTCAACGCCGCCATCCTTGCTGCGGGCCGTTACTTCGACCTGGACAAAACCCGATTCCCGCAATAAGCGCATCACCAGACGCTCGAAGGCGTCTGGTTCAATCTCATGAATAAGTACGCGGTGCAACTTAGAGCGCCAAGAATCCATCTCAGCGGGCGCGCTATTTACTTCATTTTTTCCCCCAGCCGTCCGTTCTTCGTGTTCCTTGCGCTCGGTGATGTCCCTGAGCGCGCCGATGTAAATCCGCCGCTGGCCGTCTTTCAGCATGCCGACGGCGATTTCGACCGGAAACTTGGACCTGTCCTTGCGCCGGCCTTCGACTTGGTAATCGGCGCCGAGGATGCGGGTGCGCTCCGATTCCGTCTCCTCTTCCTTGTAGCCGGCATGGTCTGCGGCCAGGGGTTCGTTCATCAGAATGCGGACGTTGCGGCCGATCAGCTCCCCCGGGTCATAGCCGAAAATCTTTTCCGCCGCCGGGTTTATGGTTTCGATGACGCCGCGGCGGTCGAAGGTGATGATGCCGTCGACCACCGTGTCCATGATCTTTCGGATGTGGTTTTCCCTGGCCGCCGCCATCTTCAGCGCCCGGTTGCGTGCGCTGACGTCCCGGGCTATCAACATCACCGACGGACCATCGGCACCTTCCTCTTTGTAAGGCAACGCCGCCACTTCGACGTCCACGGTGCGGCCGTCCGGGCGCAGGAACAGCATCGGCACCCGCATTTTTTCGGCCATCAGGTTTTCAATCTGTTCGCCGAATATCTCCCGGTAATCCGCATGCACGAAATCCGAAATTTTCCTGTCGACGAGAGTTTCCGCCTTCCACACGCCGAGCATGTCGGCGCCCGCTGGGTTGATCATCTTGATTGCGCCCGAGCGGCAGATGCAGATCAGGTCCGGGGCCAGATCGATGATGTGGCGGAAATCCTTTTCCTTTTCCTTGAAGCTTTCGAAGCGCCCGAAGTCGAGCAGATCGTTGATGATGTCGAGCATGGAGCGCCCGGCCCGGTGGATGTCGGACACATATCCCCGGTATTGGGGTTCGTTGATGGGACCCAGCGTCTCCTGCTCCATCATGTCGGCGAAGCCGATAATGGTATTCAGGGGCGTGCGCAGGTCATGGCTGAGGGTCTTAAGCAGTGCCTGATTGGCGCCGCTGAGGGCTTCCAGTTGTTCGAGGGCCTCTCTGAGCCGGTCGTTGGCGGCTTTTTCCAATTTCGTTTGGTCGTCCATACCCGCGTCCGTTTCTTCGCCCCGGCGTGCCTCCCCCATTACGTCAGCACGTCAAGTTTTTCCTCCCTGAGATCCACGAACCGCTTGATCCGGGTGAAGGTGCCGGTCTTTTCATTCAGCGGCCCCTCGGCGCCGATGTCACCGGTGGGCGAATTGCCGATGGCGCCGTTGATAAGGCCCAGCACCCCGATTCGATCCGTATCGCCGTAGCGGCTGACGCGGATGGTCGGATGGTCGGCCAGCGAAGCGTCGCAATCGACCCGCATGTTGACCAGTCGGGTTATGGCGTCGGCGTCCAGTTCCAATGCCTCGTTCAAGACCTTTACCGCCCGTTTGATTGGATCCGCCACGTCGTTCTTCCTTCTTTTTCCCGCACCCGCGCTTTGGATCGGGTTTCGGTTTTTCAAGGCACAAAAAACAATACGCCGGCGGAGGGACGGCACCCCCCTGCCGGCGTAATACTGAAATTATTGCCAAACGGCGGCGAAAGTAAAGGGTCAATTGCCTTTCGCACGCCTCGGGCGGCGGACATTTAGGGCTGCTAGAGCTTACCTCCCGGCCATGCTAGCCTCCCTTCCCATGCCCGAGGAAATCATCCTCTTGACCGGCGATGTAGAAGGCCCCCACTTCCGCGTCATCCTCGAAAGCCACAACCCGGCGCTTGTGGTCGTCCATGCCCAGACCCGGGACGAGTTGGAAGCCGCCTGCCTGAGGCCGACCGCCGGCGGCGGGGCGAGGAGGCTGATTTCGTTCTCGACCGCGGTCATCGTGCCGGCGGCGGTTCTCGAAGCCCTGGAC
>JADFNT010000377.1 GCA_022563215.1 Pseudomonadota bacterium | reverse complement strand
ACGTTCGGCCTTTGGCTGAACCCTGCAGGACGATTAATGTGGCCACGCGACACCCAACGGCACGGCGGTCGATCCGCGCCGAAAGAACGCCTAGGACCGTGCGCACATTCTAGTAACACCAACAAGCCCGGCACGCCGAGCTACATAATCATAGTGCGCAAAAGTACTTCCGGCAAACTGCCGCGCGGCGCGGCGCTTGCCATCGGCCCCCGACAGCGATATTTTTGCCGATCACGCATGTGCGGCCGGCAAAGGAAGCTACACCTTGACGGTTTTCAGCACGCGGACGCTGGCGGCCTGAAGCCCCTTGTCCGACTCGCGCAGCTCGTACTCCACTTCGTCACCGTCCCGCAGCGTGCGGAATCCATCCGCCTCAATGCACGAATAATGGACGAAAACGTCCTTACCCTCCTCACCTACGATGAATCCGTAACCCTTCTTGGGATCGAACCACTTGACGCTTCCCGTGAGCATGCGCCTAAACCTCCTGGACCGGCCCAGAGACGTGACCGAGAACCGGTGCCGAAGCAAACCGCATCCGCCTGCCATCGGATGCAAACTACCGGCGAGTTCCGGAACTCATCCGGACACAGAGCACTCGACACGAATACGGGGCAAGTGCAGACATGCGTATCCGCGGCGAAACCTCGCCGAACACAAATTACATCATAACCGCCGCCACGCGCAAAGCCAACTCTGTTATCAGTTGTCGCCAGCCGAATCATCGCGCATGGCGGCCTTGCGAGAGAGCTTCACCCGCCCCTGATCGTCCACTGCGATCACCTTCACCTTGACAATTTCGCCCATCTTGACCACGTCGCCGACCGAGCGGCCGTGACCGACCTGGTGGACGTTGGCGAAGGGGGCCAGGGCAGGTGTGATCGAGACGAAAGGCCGGACGTTGATCAGCCAGGCGGTTTCGTCGACCGCCTTGTTGAAGTCTTCGTGGGCCGGCTCGGTGTAGGCGTACAAGGCGTTGAGAAGATCGCAGAGCTGCTGCGGATCGGTGAGGTCGGCCCGCATGGCCTGCTTGCCGTTTTGGAACAGATGGCCGACGCGGGTGTCCTCGAAGATGATGTTGCCGAGCGGGTAGCCGGCGGCGATTTTCTTCTTGATTTCGGCTTCGAGGTCGTCGCCCGTGTCTTTGGCCGCGTCATCGGATGTCTTCGCGAAAATGTCTTCGGCCGCCTTCAACACGTCCGGCGTCGCCATGGCTTCTCCCAGTTTGGCATTCTCGGGGCTGACTTCGGTTGCCGGTGGCTCATCGGGTTCCGGTTCTGGTTCTTCGGCCGGTTTGGGTACGCCCTTGACCAGAAGGGTCTCGCCCGGGGCCAGGTGGGCGGCCGGATTTACCGGCGCCGGGTCGGGCTCCGGTACCCCGGGGCCCCCCGGGGCCGGGTCCACGGAGACGGGCGCTTCGGCGGCGGCCGGTCCGGTGGTTTCATCGACGGGCTGGGCTTGCGATTCCTGCGCCTTGCCGGCGCGGGCGCGGGCCATGGCCACCGCCTTTTCAAGGTCGTCGGAAGAGCACAGGCCGAGGTTGACCGGATTTTGGGGCTTGATGTTGGGCATGTTCCAATGGCTGCGCTCGCGGATGGCGTTGATGGTCGGCTTGGTGGTGCCGATCAGTTTGGAGATTTGAGAGTCCGAGAAGTCCGGTTGGTTCCTGACCAGCCAGGCGATGGCGTCGGGACGGTCCTGGCGCTTGGACAGGGGCGTATACCGTGCGCCCTTGGAGCGCGCCTTGGGCAGCGGGATGTTGGGTTTCGCCATTTCCATCCTGGAGTCCGGATCGGCGGCGCAACGGTCCAGCTCTTCCTGGGTCAACTCGCCGCCGGCTATCGGGTCGAGGCCCTGCATGCCGGTCGCCACCTCGCCGTCGGCGATGGCCTGGACTTCCAGTTCGTGGAGGCCGCAATAAGCCGAAATCTGCTCGAAGGTCAGAGCCGTGTTTTCAACCAGCCAAACAGCCGTCGCCTTTGGCATCAGAGGATGCGCCATCTTCTTTTTCCTTTTCCAGAAGACCTTCTGCCCGTTCTTCGTCAGGCAGACCCTTGATCAGCCCTTTTATAACGCCCGTCCGCCCGTCTGGTCAAACACGTCAATCAGGCCCCGTCCGGGACCAGCATGATCTTGCCGATGTGTTGGCTCGATTCCATCAATCCATGGGCATCGGCGGCTTTGGACAGGGGGAAGGTGGCATGGATGACCGGCTTGATTTCGCCGGCGGCGATCAACG
>JADFNT010000051.1 GCA_022563215.1 Pseudomonadota bacterium | reverse complement strand
GGTCAGGGCCGGGGTCATAATGAACAGCAGCTTTCCGTCGCCACACCCCAGGGCGTCGAGGACGGCACTCGCATCCGCCCCGCCGGCGAGGGCGAGGCCGGGCTCCGGGGCGCGCCGCCGGGCGATCTGTATATTTTCCTCAGCCTCAAGCCGCACCGGTTGTTTCAGCGCGACGGCGCCGACATCCATTGCCGGGTGCCGATCTCGATGGCCACGGCGGCCTTGGGCGGCGTTATCGAGGTGCCGACCGTCGACGGCAAGCTGGCCAGGGTCACCCTTCCCCCCGGCACGCCGACGGGGCACCAGTTCCGGCTCAAGAACAAGGGCATGACGATCCTGCGCTCCAGCGCCCGCGGCGACATGTTCGTCCAGGCGATGGTCGAGACGCCGGTCAACCTGACGGCCCGGCAGAAGGAGCTGCTCAAGGAGTTCGACAGGGAAAGCAGCGCCGAAACCCACAGCCCCCAGGCGCACGGCTTCTTCGGCAAGGTGCGTGAGCTGTGGGAGGACCTGAAGGAGTAGGGCGGGATGGCCAAGCCTTCAAACAGACCTCAGCAAAAACAAAACCCCAAAAAAAACAAAAATCTAAAAGAACTTCTAGCTGAAGCAGAAAGCTTTGCAAAACAAGGACACCATCAAAAGGCGCGCATTTCCTATAAAATCGCAGTTAGCTTAAATCCAAATAGCGTTAAAGCAATTTTAGGGCTGGCATCACAGCTGGAGGAAATGGGAAGACTCCAATTGGCGGAGCAAGAATATCAAATAGCCAATTCTCGTTTCCCTGACCATCTAGAAACCTACCTTCAACTGTCCTCAATTTTGGAAAAAATGGGTCGCACAAGAAAGGCGCTAAACGTTTTTAAAAAAGCTGTAAAAAATTTCCTGATGATACCCGTGTTCATCTCGGATTAGCAGCACTGTTGGAAAAAAAGGGCCGGTACCAGTTAGCCCGCGACGCATATTCAAAGGCCATATCTCAAATACCAGATGAGCCAAGAGTATATGTTGGTCTGGGAACGTCTTTGGAAAGGTTGGGACACTATAAAAAGGCTATCGAGGTCTATGAAGACGCTTTACATCGATTTCCAAAGAATTCAGATATAAAAAGAGCGTACAATAGGCTGGCACAACAGCCCCGTAACAAAATCCCCAAAACAAAAACTTCCCCTAAAACCGACCCCCTAGATGATACCAAACAACCTTCGGCCACAGAACTGAAGCGGGGGTTTCAGGATGATACTACGGCCGCAAGTGACGGGGCGGCGATCAAGCCAAAACTAGGCTTTCCAAGAATTGCTGAAAAAATAGTCGATTTGGTGGAGGAAGTTGCGGATAAAAAGGGAGATCGCGCCAAGGCTCAGGAACTTTCACTGCTTACCGTTGGACTTTACGGACCATGGGGTGCTGGAAAATCGACATTAATAAATGCTTTGAAAGCCGCATTCGAAAATCGTGGCTTCGTCACTATCCCCATTAACCCATGGAAATGGGACGGCAATGAAAATTTGCATGATTTTGTTCTCGCATCAGTGTTCAAACACTTGACCAAGGGGCCTTTTCGGGATCAAGCATCCGCGCTCAAGACGCAAATTTTTTTCCGCCAATATGGCGGCCAAATCATGTTGTTAGCAGCGATTATTCTAGTTCTTGTTCTAATCGCTATATTTACCGACTTTGGTAACACCACCCAATCGATCAAAAACGTTGCAACTGGATCGGTCTTCTTGGCCGTAGCCAGCCTCTTTTGGAAGATTTTTGGTGGCACGTTCTCAAATTTTATCGGCGACAAAATATTCCGCAAACGACCAAAATATTTGGGCGCGGCAGGGTTAGCGCTCGCTTACCAGGACATCGCCTCCCTTTTGACTGACTCAGGCACCAAGCCACTCATATTCTTCATAGACGACCTCGACCGTTGCACGCCGGAACGACTGACTCAATTCATGGAATCAGTACACAGCCTTACTGCAGCGGGCTGTGTAACTTTTCTTGCCTGCGATAAGGATTACGTGGAGGCTTCACTAATGGCACGATATGAGAAAATCGTTAAGCACCATGTGACCGGTGAGGACTTTGGTCAGAAATATTTAGAAAAGATTGTCCAAATTCCTTTTCATGTGCCAACCGTAGACGAGGAAGGACTCTACGATCTTGGGCTTGTTTCGCGAAACAGTGAATCGCCGGATAAATCAGAGGACGGCGGCGAGGAGGCAAGCAAAATGAAAGAAAAGGAGGGGGTTAAGGTTAGTTTGGAACATGAGGAAGAAGGACTAGAGACTGCTATCGAACAATCCCGTCTATCTGAAATCATAGGCGATCTACTTACTGAGGTCGTAGAACCTTTGAATCTTAATGTTCGCCAAGTGAAAAGCCTGAGTAATACTCTAAAATTATATCTAAGCATCGAAGATCCTAGCTTCGAGGAGGATGCTCGCCGTTTTTCAGCCTTCCTATTCGCTAATTTCGTTGATCCCGATTGGCTTGACCTCCATTACCAGAAAGTGCAGGAAAACGAATTAACAGCTGAAACTGCAATAATAACAGGCCCCATCGGCAACTTGCCGGATCTTGCCCGGCGGCTTGAGGACATGATCGGAACTCAAATCAATGAATTCTCACGCTTTTATCGCTTGATCGGACGAACTCCCCAACCCTTGCACCAGCTTCAATTTAAAAAGGCTAATTCCTAGGATTTTTACTTGGCCGAACTTTCCAAAGAAAACGTCCCGCACTACACCCCCTTGACTCCCGGCACAAGAAAGCATATGTTCCCTATACGTTCTTTTCAAGTTTAAACAACGCTGCTCTTTGACATGGTGAAGATGGACCGGAGACCGTTCCAACTCAGGGGATGCGATCCGGCGGCGAAACCTTTTCCCCTCCGGGCCGTGCTGCCCGCGAGGCGGGGCCGGTGTGCGCCTTTGGAATAATGCCGGCGAATGCGTACATTCCGGCGGGGATTTTCCATAACGCCGGAAAAGCCGACAAAAGCCACCATTTCCCTACAAAAGCCGACAACGCGGTGGGATTTGCCATAACGCCGAGTTGGGCGGGGAAGGCCGGCATCGTCGCCTGAGGTTGCCTCCTCTCGAAACGCGCCGCCGGCCAAGAAACGCTGGCAATCCGGCGCCGCCTCGCCTAAAGAGGGCGGGGATTTAAACCGATTGAAAACAGGATAAGACGGATGAAGATCGGAATCGTCGGCGCCGCCGGGCGTATGGGCCGGATGCTGATTGCCGAGGTTCTCGGCGACGACGGCTGTCAACTCGCCGGCGGCACCGAACAGCCGGGCAGCGACGCCATCGGCCAGGACTTAGGATTGCTTATCGGCGCCGACGAACACGGCCTTAGCATCGGCGACGACCCCAAGGCGCTGTTCGCGGCCTCGGACGCCGTCGTCGATTTCACCCAGCCCGGGGCGACCGCTGCGCACGCGGCGCTGTCCGGGGAAACCGGGGTGGCCTTGATCGTCGGCACCACCAGGCTCGGGGCCGCCGACATGGAGGCGCTCAGCCGGGCCGCGGCCAAGGCCGCCGTCGTCCAGGCCGCCAACATGAGCGTCGGCGTCAATCTGCTGCTCGGCCTGACCGAACAGGTCGCTTCCGCCCTGGGCGACGACTACGACATCGAAATCGCCGAAATCCACCACCGCCATAAGGTCGATGCGCCCTCGGGCACGGCGCTGGCGCTCGGCGCGGCGGCGGCGAAGGGCCGCGGGGTTGACCTCGATGACGTCTCCGATCGCGGACGCGATGGCCGGACCGGCCCCCGCAAGGCCGGCGACATCGGGTTTTCGGTGCTGCGCGGCGGCGACGTGGCCGGCGATCACACGGTGATTTTTGCCGGCCCCGGCGAGAGGGTGGAGCTGACCCACAAGGCCGGGTCGCGCGAAATTTTCGCCCGCGGCGCCATCCGCGCCGCCCTGTGGACCGAGGGCCGGGCGCCGGGGCTCTATTCCATGCGCGACGTGCTCGGCCTCGATTGAATCCTTCCTCGCGCCCGCCGACAAGAACCCAACCGATGAAAAAAGCCGACATCGACGAATTCTACCGCCGTCTGGCCGAACGAAACCCCGAGCCGACGAGCGACCTTCGCTGGAAAAACCCCTATACCCTGCTGGTCGCGGTGGTGCTGTCGGCCCAGGCCACCGACGTCGGGGTCAACAAGGCGACGGGGCCGCTATTCAAGGCCGCCGACAACCCGAGGAAGATGGTCGCCCTGGGCGAGGCCCGGCTCAAGGACTTCATCAAGACCATCGGCCTTTTCAACACCAAGGCCAGAAACGTGATCGGCTTGAGTCATATCCTGATCGACGAGCACCGGGGCCAGGTCCCCCGCGACCGCGAGAAGCTCGAGGCCTTGCCGGGGGTCGGGCGCAAGACCGCCAGCGTGGTCCTCAACGTCGCCTTCGGCGAGCCGACCATCGCCGTCGACACCCATATCTTCCGGGTTTCCAACCGCACCGGCCTGGCCCCGGGAAAGACGCCGCTGGAGGTCGAAAAGGGGCTTCTAAAGCGCACCGCCGATCATTGGAAAAGCCACGCCCACCATTGGCTGATCCTGCACGGACGTTACGTGTGCAAGGCCCGAAAGCCGTTGTGCGGGGAATGCGTGGTCAACGATCTGTGCGGTTACAAGGCCAAGGAAACGGGCTGACGGCGGGAGGAGGCCGGTTTATCCGCGGCGGCGGTTTTCGTGCTCCTGCAAAAGGCCGGTGAAACACGCCTTGCCGGTGATTTTTTCTTGGCCGCCCCCCGGGCCGCGCATACGGGTCTCGAAATGACGGACCCTGAAATCGTTGCCGTTTCCGACCCGGTAGAGAAACAGGTCGAGGGCGCAGGCCTTGTTGCGGTATTGCCAGATCTCGGCCGGATTGTCGCGGCGCTTGAACCGCGGCGGGCCGAGAAGCCCGATCACCTGATCCGGGGTCATTCCCGACAGGGTGGACAACGCCGGGTATTGCCTTTTCGGCGCCGATGGGGGCCTTGCCGCGAGGACGGGCCCGGGGCGCGGCCCGGTGCTGGGCGTCGGGGTCGAGGCGGAAGGGGGCGCCATGGTTGGCCCCGGGGTTGGCCCCGGGGTCGGTGGCGTGGCCGGGGGCGGGGTCTCGGTCAGACCGCAAGCCGAAAGCGCCAGCGCCGCCAGGATAACGGCGGCCTTGAGCGTGATTTCAGGATTGATGAGCGGCCGGCCGGGGGTATGCGTTAAGGCGGTCAATGACGTCACTTTTTTCCGGCCAGCGATTTATGTCCGCCGCGTTTTCGTTTCGGTGCTTCCGGAAGGGCCGCCCTGGGGCTTTGTTCTCCGTCCTCGGGGGTGTCGGCTTCGCAGGGGCTGGCCAGGGCCTGCATGTCGCCTGAAATCTCGCCGCCGGATTCAATGACGATGCGGCCATAGCGGATGGTGCCGTTGACCCGCCCGCCGGCGCGGACCACCAGCCGGTTGCGGGCGATCAACTCGCCTTCGAAACGGCCGCTGATGTCGGCTTCCTCGACGTCGGCCGAACCCTTGAAAAAACCGCTGGGGGCGACTTCGATGATCCGCGCATGGGGCAGGGAAACTTCCGATCGGCCCTCGACAATAAGCCGGTCACAAGACGTGATTTCGCCGCTGATACAAACGTCGCGGGCGATGACAAGCCGTTTGGTGTCGCCGTTGCCGGCCATGCTGCGATCGGGCCGCCGGGCGGCGCCGCCGGGGATTTCAGGCGCCGAGCGGCGGGGAATTTCGGGATGAAAGGTCGGCGACGTCGGCGGTTTGACGGGCGCATGGGTGCCCTTTCGGGAAAACGGTTTCATGGGTGGAGCGGACAAATTCTCAGAGCCGCTTTCGCCCGTGGACGAGCCTTCGACCTGGGGCGGTTCGTCTTTTTTCTTGCGGAACATGTCCTGTCACCTTTTTGTGTATGGTTCAAACCGGGGACGCTTCATGGCGCCAACTCTCGAACAAGTGAACCATGGCGGCGGTGGCGACGACGGGCGCCAGCAGATTGACCCCGGGGATGGTCAACAACAGCGCCACGATCACGCCGGCCACGAAAAGCCGCCCCCGGTGGGTCTTTCTCAGTTCCCGTATTTCACCGGCACCGACCCGGCGCGAGGCCACCAGTTCGAAATACTCCCGGCTCAGAAGATAGCCGTTCACGGCATAGAAAACAAAAGGGAATAACGGTGGAAAAAACAGGAAAACCAGCAACACTAGGTTAAGGACGATCATCACCCCGAGGTAGCGAAAAGTCGTCAACAGCGCCGCCGACATCGACAGGCCTTCGGCCGGGGGAAGTTCCGGGTAATGGCGTGCCTCGACGGCGGCGGCGATGTCATCGAGGAAAAGACCGATGACGACGGTGACGACCCCCGGAAACAAGAACCACGTCATCACCCCCGTCGCCAGCCCCCCCAACAGGTCGACCGCCCATTCCAGCCAGCCGATGGCGAAAAAGGACGTCGACGTCAGCAGAGTGCCGATCACCAGCCACAGGACGGCGAACACGGCCATGGCGGCGCCGATGCTGAGCCAAAGCATCTTGCGGGTGAGGGGATCGTTGAGCTGGGAGATGGCTTTGGAAAAGGCGTTGAACATATTGATGAGGAAGAAAAAGGGAGCGGTTGAATAATTTTCCGGTCAGGGGCCTTTATTTAAACACCGGCGGGAACCGGCGCAAGAGCCGGGCCGTGGCGGCCGGAAACTCGATGTTGTCGCCCCCATGGCCGCCGCTATACTCGCCAAGGGGATAATGAGGGGGCTTTCCACGGCCTTCATCGCCATTCATCGTCCCTGGCCCGGGAGGAACCCATGACCGACCCACAATTCGACGTTATCGGCATCGGCAATGCCATCGTTGACGTGCTGGCTCATGCCGACGACGAATTCCTGGCCGCCGAGGGCCTGACCAAGGGCGCCATGACCCTGATCGACGCCGACGAGGCCGAGCGGCTATACGAAAAGATCGGGCCGGCGGTCGAATGTTCGGGCGGCTCGGCCGCCAATACCATCGCCGGGCTGGCGTCCCTCGGCGGCAACGGCGCCTTCATCGGCAAGGTCCATGACGATCATCTGGGCGAGGTCTTCCGTCACGATATCCGCGCCCTGGGCATTACCTTCGACACCCAGGCGAACGATTCCGGCCCGCCGACGGCGACGTCGATGATCCTGGTGACCCCCGACGCCCAGCGGACGATGCAGACCTTTCTCGGCGCCTGCGTCGGCCTGGGCGCGGACGACATCGACCCGGAAATGATCGCCGATGCCAAAATCACCTACCTGGAAGGCTACCTCTGGGACCCGCCCGGCGCCAAGGAGGCCTTCGTCAAGGCTGCCGATGTGGCCCACCAGACCGGCCGCAAGGTGTCGCTCAGCCTGTCGGACCCTTTCTGTGTCGACCGCCACCGGGAAGATTTTCTCGATTTGGCCGAACACCATGTCGATATCCTGTTCGCCAACGAGCAGGAAATCATGTCCCTTTACCAGGTTTCAAGTTTCGACCAGGCCCTGCAAGCCGTTCGCGGCCATTGCGAAATCGCCGCCTTGACCCGGGGCGAAAAAGGCTCGGTCATCGTTTCCGGCGACGAAATCCATATCGTCGACGCGGACCCGGCCGGCAAACTGGCCGACACCACCGGCGCCGGCGATGCCTATGCGGCGGGGTTCCTTTTCGGCCTTGCGTCGGGCCGCGACCTCGCCACCAGCGCGCGGATCGGCGGCATTGCCGCGGCCGAGGTGATCTCTCATCTAGGCGCCCGCCCGGATGGTTCGCTCAAGGACTTGATCGAGAAAAAACTGGGCTGATTCTTCTTGTCGCCACGGCATAAGGTTGAGCGCCGATGCCGCGAGGGATACCCTGGTGCCCCATGAACGATTCCACCCCCCGGTTCCACGCCAACCCGGGCGAAACGCCCCTGCCTTCCGGTTCCGGGCTGTCGCGCCAGTTCCGGACGACGCCCTTTTGGCGGGCGCTGCCCGGCGGCATGCGGCGGCGCTGGTGGATGTTCAGGCCCCTGGACCTGATCGCCCGCCATTGGCCGGTTTTCAAGAAACCCCGGGGCGTCCTGGTGGTGCGCATGGACGGCATCGGCGACATGGTGCTGTTCCGCCGCACCCTCGACCGCTACGCCGAGGTCTTCGGAGTCGATAAATCCGAGATCACCGTCTTGGGCTGCGCCAGTTGGGGAAGCCTCGCCGATGTGGTTTTCGAGGGCTACAGGGTTTACGCCATCGACGAACACGCTTTTGCCCGGCGGCCTTTTTACCGGTTCAAGATATCCCTTTGGGTCCGCGGCCTGGCGCCGGCGGTCGCGGTTTGCGATTCCTATATGCGCCGGGCGTTGATGGCCGACAGCCTGGTTTGGGTTTCCGCCGCCCCGAGAACGGTGGTTTCGGCGCCTTACGTCAGCGAACGGACCCGGTCCGAATTCGGCTATTACATCAGCCAGGTCGACGAGATTGTCGATACCGGCCCCTACCCGACCCACGAAGTTATCCGCCATTTCCGGTTTATCTCCGCCTTGGCCGGGCGGACCATTGCCCCCGAGAGCCCCCGGATCGCCTGGCGCGATCAGGCGCCGCCCTTGGACGGGGGCGCCCCATACGCGGTCCTCAACCCGGGCAGCAACGAGCCGGGGCGCCGGTGGCCGCTCAGCGGCTACGTGAGCGTGGCGAAGCGGCTTTTGGAGCGGGGTTACCGGGTGGTTTTCGTCGGCGGTCCCGGCGAACGGGGGGACAGCCGCGCCATCGACGAAATCGCCGGCGAAGAAGGTGTCATCGACCTCACCGGGCGCACCGGCCTGGCAACCTTTACCTTCTGCACGGTATGGGCGAGGCGCTCTCAGTGGGCATCGGACTTCGCCAGGCCCGGCCTGACCTCGAGGTGGCCGTGGTCGACGGCGATGGGAACG
>JADFNT010000050.1 GCA_022563215.1 Pseudomonadota bacterium | reverse complement strand
CGCGGAGAACTTGTCATCGGCGGGGCCGGCAAGGACAATGCCCTGAAGGGGGCTACTCCAACCACATGAACGACAAAACCGCATCCCTGGCCCTGTTGGCGGTCTGTCAGGTCGCCGCCATGGCGCTTTGGTTCTCGGCCACGGCGGTGGTGCCGTCGCTCAGGGCCGAGTTCGCCATCAGCGCGACGCAGGCTTCGATGCTGACCAGCGCCGTGCAGGCCGGATTCGTTTTCGGCACCTTGACCAGCGCCATCCTGGGCCTCGCCGACCGGGCCGACCCGAGACGTTTTTTCATGACCGCGGCGCTGGTGGCGACGGCAGCCAACACGGCCATTCTTTTCGTCGATCCGGCATCGTCGACGATTATCCTTTACCGCTTCATTACCGGGGCCTGCATGGCCGGGGTCTATCCGCTGGGCATGAAAATGGCGTCAACCTGGGCCAAGGGCGACATGGGCCTGTTGATCGGCATCCTCGTCGGCGCCTTGACCCTGGGCTCGGCGGCGCCGCACCTGTTCAACGCTTTCGGCGGCGTCGATTGGCGGTTTACCGTCATCGTCGGTTCGGCGTGTTCGCTGTCGGCGGCGCTGTTGATCAACCTGTTCAAGACCGGACCCAACCAAACCAAACCGCCGCCGTTCGATGTCCGGGCCGCCTTTTCGGGATTCACCCAGCGCGCCCTCAGGCTCGCCAATTTCGGATACCTGGGCCACATGTGGGAGCTTTATGCCATGTGGGCATGGCTCGGGGTTTTCCTGGACGCCAGTTTCCGGCTCTCCATGCCCGGCCCGGAAGCCGCGTTCTGGGCCCGGTCCGGCACTTTCGCGGCGATTGGAATCGGCGGCGGCCTGGGCTGTCTGGCGGCGGGCTTCCTGGCCGACCGTCACGGGCGCACCACCATCACCATCGCCGCGATGACCGTCAGCGGCACATGCGCGGTGCTGGTCGGCTTCCTTTTCACCGCCAACCCGGTGTTGCTGTTCGTGCTGTGCTTCATCTGGGGGGCGGCCATTGTCGCCGACTCGGCGCAGTTCTCGGCCTCCATCGCCGAGCTGTCGGCACCCGAGCGCATCGGCACCATGTTGACCATGCAGACGGCGATGGGCTTCCTTCTGACGTTGATCACCATCCACCTGATGCCGGTGGTGGTCGAAGCGGTCGGCTGGCGTTATGCGTTCGGGGTGCTGGCCCTGGGGCCGGTCTTCGGCGTCTGGGCCATGGCGCGGCTGCGCGCCGATCCGGAGGCCCACAAGCTGGCCGGCGGCCGGCGTTAAAGAGGCGAGAAGGACCGAAGGTCCGACAGGGAAACAACAAGAGGCGCGGACGGGCGCAAGCCCGGACAGGGAAACAACAAGAGGCGCGGACGGGCGCAAGCCCGGACAGGGAAACAACAAGAGGCGCGGACGGGCGCAAGCCCGGACAGGGAAACAATAAAGCCGGAGGCCGGTTACTTGGGCGCCGAGCGGGCTTCCCGCGGGTGCCGACGGTCGCCGGAAGAGCCGCGGCGCTAACGGCTCAGCCGGATGGCCTCGGTTTCCTCGAAATTCTTCAGGAATTCCCCGAGTTGGTCCTCCGGCAGCGGCCGGGAGAAGTAATAACCCTGGATTTCATCGCAGTCCAAGGAGTGCAGGAACGTAAGCTGGTCCTCGGTCTCGACCCCTTCGGCGGTGATTTCCATGCCGAAGCTGTGGCCTATGGTAGTCACCGCGCGGGCGATGGCGCCGGGATTTTCGTCGCTGCCGATGTCGTCGATGAAGGCCTTGTCGATCTTGATCCTTTGAATGGGGAAGTCCTTCAGATAACTGAGGCTGGAATAGCCGGTGCCGAAATCGTCGATGGACACCGAGACGCCGAACTCCGACAGCTCGGTGAACAGTTCGATGGTGGCCTCGGCGTTCCGCATTGCCAGGCTTTCGGTGATTTCCAGCTCTAATTGCGAGGCATCGAGGCCGGTTTCCTCCAGAACGCCGCGGACGGTGGCCGTCAGATCGGTTTCATGAATCTGCACCGCCGACAGGTTGACCGCTACCTTGATGGGGCCGAGCCCGGCGTCGGTCCAGGCCTTGTTGCGGGCGCAGGCCTCGCGCAGCACCCATTCGCCGATCGGCACGATCAGTTTCGAGCGTTCGGCCACGGGGATGAACTCGGCCGGCGACATGAAACCCTGTTGCGGGTGGTTCCAGCGGATCAGCGCCTCCATGCCGGTGATGCGGTTGGACCTGATATGGAGCTTCGGCTGGTAATGGAGGACGAATTCGCCCCTTTCCAGCCCGGCCCGCATATCGTCCTCGATGGCCCGGCGGCGCTGGACTTCATCGTTCATCTTGGTGACGAAGAAATTGTACGTGCCGCGGTTTTCGCCCTTGCCGTGGTAAAGCGCCATGTCGGCGTTGCGCAGAATCTCTTCCGGTTTCTCGGCATCATCGGGGAAGATCGTGATGCCGATGGAGGCGTTTGAGTGGACGTCGTGGCCGTCGATCTTGAAGGGCTGCTCCAGGCTTTTGAGCAGTTTCTGCGCCAGGATGGCGATGCTGTCGGCGTTGTTGGGCTCGACCTGGATGACTCCGAATTCGTCGCCGCCGATTCTGGCCACCGTGTCCGAGGTTCGCACGCACCCCAGAAGACGCTCGCCGATTCCCTTCAGCAACGCGTCGCCGGCGTCGTGGCCCATGGTATCGTTGATGTCCTTGAAATGGTCGAGGTCGATCAGGTGCACCGCCACCAGCTTGCCGGTGCGCCGGGCATGGCCGAGAACCTGTTTCAGCCGGTCCTGGAACAGCGCCCGGTTGGGAAGGCCGGTCAAGTCGTCGAAATTGACGATCTGCTCCTCGGTTTCCTTGCGCTTGGTGATGTCGCGCCCGTAAAGGTTGACGTAATCGGCATCGACCACCGGCTGCAGGGTCAGGACAAAGAAGCTGTCATGGCAAAGAAGTTCGCGCTCCGTCGCCGTTTGCTTTTTCTCCGCCTCGACCACGGCGCGGCACCATTCGTCGGGCAATGGGTCGCCGATGTCGATGTTCCAGAATTCCAACAGCATTTTCGCCGGCCCGTTGGCATAAAGCACATGGCCCTGGATGGTCACGCGCAGGACCGGGTTCGGATTTTCCTCCGATATCAGGGCAATGCTATCGGACCGCTCCTGCGCCGCGATGCGCTGGGCGATCTCGTTTTTCAGGGCCTCGTTGGCGGCGATCAGCTTTTCTAATTTTTCCGTCATATCCTCGGCCGACCGGGGGGTGAACCGGCGCTGAGGGATCAACCTGGATGGTCCGTCAGGTGCCCGGTTCGGGCTTGTTCAGGGACTTGACATCCGCTTGTGTTTTCTAGTCGTCAACGGATTGTTCCCAGGATATGCCGCGCCGGCGGCACAAGAATCCCTTCATTCCGTAAATCGGCGTCCTAACTAATTATCCTCAACCTAGTGGGTTTTATTAAACCATACTTGGGTTGGTGGCGAATTTTGAACTTAAGATAAATATAGGAAAAATCACTATAAATTGGGTGTGACGGGCGTTACATCCGGGAACAATCCGGTCTCGGGGAAAACCGGGGAAAGCGGGCCGAAACCCTTGGTGGCAGCCGTTTATTGGGTTTCTTTCCGAAAACGGCCTAAGGAGGAAAACCTTGTCCACCACGCAAATCGACGCCGCCGGGGCCGAACATCCTGCCGCCGGGCCGCGGGCGAGGATCCTGTCCCTGGTGCCGAGCCTGACGGAACTGCTGTTCGCGCTTGGGCTCGGACCCCAGGTCGTCGGTCGGACGATGTATTGCGTCCATCCCGAGGACCGGGTCGGGGGCGTGCCGTCCGTCGGCGGAACCAAGAAGGTGAACATGGAAAAGGTGTCGGCCCTGAGACCCACTCACGCCGTCGTCAATATCGACGAAACGCCGAAGGACCTGGCCGGCGATCTGGCCGACCGGGGCATCCGGGTGGTGACGACCCACCCCGTCGAGGTCGCCGACAACATCCCCCTTTTCAAACTCTTAAGCGGAGTCTTCGGCGCCGAGGCCCGGGCCCGGACCCTGGTCGCCGATTTCGAAAGGGCTTATCGCCGGGTCACCACGGGGCCGGACCGGGGACCAACCCGGGGGCCGGACCGGCGGGTGCTGTACCTGATCTGGAAGGACCCGTGGATGACCGTATCCGCCGACACCTATGTGTCGAGCATGCTGTCGCTGATCGGCTGGCGGACCATCGGCGGCGATAAGGACCGGCGCTATCCGGAAATCGAACTTTCCGATGCCCTGCTGGCGGACGCCGACCTGGTGCTGTTCTCTTCCGAACCGTTCGCCTTCACCGAGGCGCATGTCGCCGAATTCCGCTCCGCGCATCCCGCCGCCGCCGAAAAGGCGCGGCTGGTCGATGGCCAGTTGCTGAGCTGGTACGGCCCCCGGGCGATCGCCGGGTTGGGGTATGTGGAGGAATTGGCCGAGGCGGAGTCTTCTTAGACCGCCGCCTTAACCCGCCGCCTTGCCCGCCGCCTTGCCCCCCGGCCCACCATCGACAAAGGGCTTGAGCGTCCGGCAAAAACCTTCGTGGACCGGCGTCTCGACGCCTAATTCCCGGCCCATGTCGACGACGGCGCCGGAAAGCCACGGAAGTTCGATCCGCTTGCCGGCCACCAGGTCGTGATACATGGAGGCGTAGGTCTCGGGCGCGAAGCCTTCGGTGAAGGCGAGGCGTTGATCGACCAGATCGTCGGCCAAGGCGACGCCGCGGGCGACGGCGACGGCGAAGGTTTCTTCCATGGCGCGGCGGAACAGGGACCAATGATCGGAGTCCTCGCGGATCGGCCCGATGGGCAGCCTGAGCGCGCAGGTGATGCCGCTGAAGGATGACAGGAAAACGAACTTCGACCACAGGGCGGCGGTGATGTCGCTTGAAAGGGTCGCCTCGACGCCGGCGTTTTCGAACGCCCCCAACAAGGCCTCGGTGCGGGGGCTTGCGATCCCGTCCCATTCGCCGAAGGCGATGGTCGCAATGGCGCCGGTATGGGTGATGACGCCGGGGGCCGAGATCATGGCGGCGATCGCCGCCGTGCCGCCGATGACCCGTTGCGGCCCGAAGGCGTCGACCAACGCGTCGCCGCCGGTGACCCCGTTCTGGAACGACGCCACCGTCGAGTCCGGCCCGATCAGGGACGCACACGCGCGCACCGCCTCGTCGGTGTCGTAGAGCTTCACCGCCACCATCACCATGTCGGCATGACCGATTTCGGCCGCATCGTCGGTGGCCCGGGCCTTCTCGACATGGGCGTTGCCGAGCGGGCTTTCGATGCTGAGCCCGTTTTCGTTGATCGCCTCCAGGTGCTTGCCGCGGGCGATGAAATGCACCTCCTCGCCGGCCGCCGCCAGCCGGGCGCCGAAATACCCGCCGACGCCGCCGGTGCCGAATACCGCGATCTTCATGACTCCTCCCTTTCGATCCCCGGGGTTGATCCCCCCTGGTTGATTCCCAGGCGGGCCATCCGGGACCGGCTTTAACCTTCCGGGACCCGGGCTTTCGCTTTATCTTGGCCTCTCTGTACCCAGCCCCGGGTTAAGGATCAAGATCAAGACCATGACCGCCCCCGCCTCCGGACCCGCCCCCGGATCTCTCCCCGGGCCCGAAACCGACACCGGTACAGGAAATTCGGTGCGCCTGGCGTTTTATTACGGCGCCGTCTTCGCCCTCATCGGCATTCATTTGCCGTTCTGGCCGGTGTGGCTGGCGGCGAAGGGGCTGGAGGCGACTGAAATCGGCGCCCTGATTGCCGCCGGGGTCGGCGTCAAGGTCGTCTTCAATCCGCTGATCGCCCATATCGCCGACCGGCGCGGCCAACGCCGCCCGATCATGCTGGCGCTGGCGCTGGCGGGGCTCGCCGCATTCTCGTTGTTCGGCGTCACCGACGGGTTTTGGGCCTTGCTTCTGGTAACGGTGATGTTCTTCGCCGTGTGGTCGCCGATCATGCCCTTGGGCGAAAGCCTGACCATGCTGTCGCGGCGCCGCGACTCCACGACTCCGGGCGGCAAGGAGCTGGATTACGGCCGCATCCGGCTTTGGGGGTCGTTGAGTTTCATGGCCACCGCCGTCGGCGCCGGCTATGTCCTCGCCGGGCGCGATCCCGACATCATCTACTGGGCGATCCTGTCGGGCCTCGCCGTCACCGTTGCCGTCATCTGGGCCCTGCCGTCAACGAAGGTCCCGGCCCGGACCGGCAAGCGCCTGGCGGCGCTCGAGATCCTGCGTGACCGGCCGTTTTGCCTGTTCATCACCGCCGCCGCCCTGATCCAGGCCAGCCACGCCGTCTATTACGGTTTCGGGACGCTGAACTGGAAGGCCCAGGGCTATTCGGAAAACGTCATCGGCTGGCTGTGGGCCGAAGGGGTCGCCGCCGAAATCATCCTGTTCGCCTTCGGTGCCCGGCTGATCCGCCGTTTCGGCCCGGTCCGGCTGATCGCCTTGGGCGGGCTGGCCGGCGCCCTTCGCTGGTCGGTGACCGGGGCCGCGGACGGCCTGTTGGTGCTGATCGCCATGCAGGCCCTGCACGGCTTCACCTTCGGCGCCACCCACCTGGGCGCCATCTATTTCATCGCCCGGCGCATGCCCCAGGCCCTGTCGGCGTCGGCGCAAAGCCTCTATTCGGCGGTCGTCATGGGGCTGGCCCTGGGCGCCGCCTCGCTGGCCGCCGGCAAGCTCTATGCCCTTTACGGCTCCGGCGCCTATCAGGCGATGGCCCTCCTGGCGGCGGCGGGGGGCGGGGCGGCGCTGATGTTGATGAGAAGCCGCTGACGGGAATGTTTGATAAGTATTTTCAACGATAGGGCAAACCTGGCTTCTCGGGCGCCGAGGCGCGCTAGCCTTTCCTTTACGGAATATTTACCTGTTACTTATGTTATACCCGCTCGATTCGCGGTAGGTTATCGCCGAATCGCCAACCGTTACGCGGCGGACGGCCGACGGGGGAACCGGATCGGGCCGTTTATTTGACGGTGAGCGTGTTTTCCCCATCGAAAAGGGCTCAGCCATGCGCGCCATTGAAGGTTTCATGAAGTCGTTCGGGTTTACCCTGGACCCCATCATCATCGCCATGATCTGCCTGGTGGTGTTGCTGGTCAATTTCGCCGGCGGCATGTTCTCCAACATCATCCTTGCCTTCAGCGGCCCGATCCAGGAGCGCAAAATCACCAAACGCACGTCCTTCCGCCTGGCCCTGGTGTCGGAACTGTTCCTCATCGTTTACGTCATTTACTACCATGTGGTTCTGGTCGGCAAACTCGATCCAGGGCAGATCATCTTTTGGGTTTTCACCCTCATCGCCGCGCCGCTGCTAGCGGCGCTGGGGGCGCAACTGACCTACATCGCCTTCGCCGCCAAGATCGAGGAATTGAAGAAAAAAGGCAAGAACATGGACCGCGCTCAAAAGGGCGAAAGCGTATCCGCCGACAACGAAGACGCAGAAGACGAGGAAGAGGAAGAGGACGAGGACTAGGAGGCCTCGCTTTTCGCGTCGCGCGCCCGGATGGCGGCGTGGCGCCGGAGCAGCGCCTTGGCCCGTTCGGCCACCGGCACGTCGACCATCATGCCATCGACGACGATGGCGCCGATCCCTTCCTCTTCCGCCTTCCCATAAGCGTCGACGATCTTCTCGGCCCGGCCGACCTGTTCCGGGCTCGGCGACATTTCCTCGTTCAGCAGCGGCACCACGGAAGGGTGTATGCAGGACGCCCCTTCGAAGCCGAAGCGGCGCGAACGGCGAATGTTGTCGCGCACCGCTCCTAAGTCCCGGTAATCGGCGACGGTGCCGATCATGCCCAACGGCATGATGCCGGCGGCGCGCGCCGCGAACAGGGTCAACAGCTTGGGCAGAAAAAGGGTTTCCGGATCCGGGACCATGCCGGCGGCGGTGGCGAAATCCTCGCCGCCGAGGGTGGCGGCGACGTTGCGGGGATCGGCGGCGGCGATGTCGGCGGCCTTGAACAGCGCCGCCGGGCTTTCGACCATGACCACGAACGCCGTAACCCCGGTTTCCATGCCGCGTTCCTTTTCCAGCGCCGCCACCTGATCGGCAAGGACGCAAACATGGGAGCCATCGTCGACCTTCGGCAGCATCAAGGCCGTGACTCCGGGAATGACGGCGGCCGATAAGTCCTTTTCGGCCTCGGCGTCGGGACGGTTGATGCGCACAATCACGTCGGCGCCCCCTTGCGATACCTTGTCCGCCGATTCCGCTACCATGGCGCGGGCGCCGTCCCGCTCGGCCGCCGGCACGCTGTCCTCGAGGTCGAGGATGATGGCGTCGGCGCCCCGGGTGTGGGCCTTGTCGATGAACCGCGGAATGTGGGCCGGCACGTACAGCAACGACCGCCAGACGGGAAGGTCCGGGCGAGGGGCGGCGGTTTCCGTTTTTGCGCCCATCTAGATAACCCCGCGTTCCCTTAACTCCGCCTGGCGATCTTCGGCGATCCCCAGTTCCGCCAACAGCGCGCCGGTGTGTTCCCCCAACCCCGGCGCCGGCAGGCGGAAGGTCCCGGGGGTGTCCGAAAACCGAGGCAGGACGTTGTGCATGGGCGCCGTCTCCACGTCGCCGTCGGGCAGGTCGACGATGACGCCCCTTTCGCGGATATGGGGGTCGGCGATGATGTCCTCGATGTCGTAGACGGCCGAAGCGGTGACCTCGGCACGGCCGAAAATCTCAAGAGCGTCCGCCTGGTTGCGCTCGCCGATCCAGCCGCCGACGATGGCATCGACCTGGTCGCGGTGCTTGACCCGGTCCGGGTTGGCGCGGAACCGGGGATCGTCGATCATGTCGTCCCTGCCGATGACCCGGAACACGCGCTCGGCCATGGATTGTATCGAGGCCGACAAGGCGATCCATTCGCCGTCCCTGGTGGCGTAGACGTTGCGCGGCGACGACGGGTTCGAGCCGCTGCCGGC
>JADFNT010000376.1 GCA_022563215.1 Pseudomonadota bacterium | reverse complement strand
CCTTGATCCGCGCCGCCGAGGAAGCGGTCAAGTTCGCTTCCGGGAATTCCTGATCTTTAGGCGGGGCCGGCATATTCAAAGCCGGCGTCTATAATGGCCTGCTCCACGGCGTGGTCGTCATCGATGCCTTCAACGGTGATGTGGTTCGCCTCCAGGTTCACCCTCACGGCCGCTCCGGGCACGGATGATTGGATGGCTCTGGTCACCGCCGTTGCGCAACCGTCACAGGTCATGCCCAAGACGCTATATGTTTTCGTCACTTGGAACTCCTTATTGAACGCTAACATTGCTCTCCGTAATTTAAGCCTTTCCAGGGGCTGGAAGGTCAAGGGCTTTGGTCATGGTTATCAAACCCTATCCCCGGGACACCCTGGTTTTGAGGACCGCCGAAAGAGGAATGAGTTGGAACCCCTTGGCTTCGATTCCCTTGAGCCAAGGCAATAGCGCTTGCAGGGTTGCTTCGCGGGGATGGCCGATGGCGATGGCGACGCCGGTCCTCCGGGCCAGCCGTTCGACTTCATGGAGGCGCTTCTCGATGGCCGCAACGTCGTCTACGTGATCGAGGAAAACATTGCGGCCCGCAAAGGGCACGCCGATTTTTCGGGCGGCTTCGCGGGCCTGGGAATTGCTGGCGGTCAATGAATCCAGAAACAGCAATTGCCGTTTTTTCAGCACTTCCATGATGATCGTCATGCCCGCCAAATCGGCCGTGAAACGGCTTCCCATGTGGTTGTTGACCCCGACGTAGCCACCGAACTGGTCCAAATTCCAATTAAGGCTGGCGAGCAGTTCCCGGCGGGGCACGCCTGTCAACAAGACGTTCGGTCCCGGATCCACGTCGAGACTCCCGGGCTCCATGGGGATGTGCATCAAGAGTTCATGACCGGCGGAGCGTGCGTCCCGGGTCTGTTGGCCGAGGCCGGTGGCATAGGTCATGAACGACAGCGTCAGGGGCCCCGGCAACCTTATGGCCCGGGCGGTGCGCGGTTTGTCGATGCCTAAGTCGTCGATGACAATGGCGATGCGCGGCCGGCCAGCCGCTTCCGCGACCGCAACCGCGAACCGCTTCCAAGCCGGAAGATCGCCGGCTTCCCGAGGCACCGCCGGCACCGCCGGTGGCCCCGGGGAAGCCTTTGGCGGGTCGCGTTGTTCGGGAGCTTGGGGGGGCGTATCCGCGCCGGGGAGAGCTTTTGACGCCGTCGGCTTGGGGGCGTCCTTAGGGGTTTCGGCGGGAATCTCCGGGGGCGGGTCAGGCGATTTTTCCGCCGCCGGGGGGCTTTCCCATGAGGCTATGGATTTTCCCCGGACGGGCGTTGCAGGGCCGTCTTCCTTGGCGTCCGACGATCTTTCGCTGGGTGCGATCACCGCCGGGCCGGCGGGGTCGTCGATAATGTCCTCGGGCAAGGCTTCTTCATAGGCGCGAAGCGGCCCCACCTGCTGGGCGATGCCCTTTTCCGGCAGCAGGGGCGGGGCCGCCGTCCGGGACCGGCTTGAAATACCGGCATCGGTTTTAGGGGCCGTGGGCGCGGGTTTGGTCGCGGGTTTTGTCCCGTTCTTTGTCCCGTTCTTTGTCCCTGGGGCTTCGGCTGCCTCTTGCCCGGTCGGCGGAGATTCCCCCTTTGTCAGGTACCCGGCCCAGTAGCCGATAGCGATGCCGGCCAAGGCAAGGCAGACAAACGCCGCCTGACGAAGGGGATTCAACCGGAATCCCGATTCGCTGTTTCGCCCGCCCCGGTTTTTTGGGCCGGCCCGGCGGGTTCGGTCCGAATTTTTTCCGCCGCGGGCGTTCTTCATCCCTTTTTCCTTCAACCCAAGCGTTGCTTTCAAGCCCTATCCCAGCCCTCAAGGCCCGTCAATGTCCCGTCAATGTTACCGGGCCGGCCGGTTAGGGATTTCGCCCCTGGACTCGCCCCGGGACCCGGCCGTGACATATGCAACCATAGTAAAAACATCGGAATCGGAGTGAATCTATTGCGTCAGCTACCCGTAAGGTTTAGGTCGTAAAATCCGCGGGACGCGGGACAAGAGTAATTTTCGGCGGTTAACGGGGATTACAAGCCCTTTTCTGGTCACTGGCGAACGCCCTTAACAGCATACCCCACTTGGAATCCCGTCTTTTTAGGCTTCTCACTGTTCGCTTGCGTTCACACCCGTTTTTTCCGTATAATTTCCGTATGGAGGAAATGGTATGCCACGCATTGTAAAAAATACGAAGACCGACAGCCGCACCGCCCGCGAAAAACTACGGCAGCGGCGGGAGCC
>JADFNT010000375.1 GCA_022563215.1 Pseudomonadota bacterium | reverse complement strand
TTGGGTCAGATAAAAAACAAAACGCCGTCTTTGGAGGCGTCGTTGAGAAAGGTGACGACGCCGCCCTGTTGCAGTTCGATGTCGTCGCGGAGCGGCTCGCCTTCCATGCCTTCGGCCCTGAGCCCCATCTCGCAGACCATGAACTTAACCCCCATCTGGACGCAGGACTGCAGAAGCTCTTCGAAGGTGGCGACGTTGGTTGCGGCGTAGGCGTCGTCTTTTTCGCCGCCGTTGGCGCAGCCCCGGCTTTCGCCCTCGCTCAACGGCATCGAACGCCAGGCGGGCTCGCCGTCGGCGCCGGTTTTTTTCAGTGCCCGGCACGCGCCCATGGTGAAAAACAACGTCACCGGCCGGTCGATGGCCGCCGCCGACGACGCCATCACCAGCGCATAGTGCACCTTGTCGTAGAAACCGGCGTAAACGACGATCGACAGCTTGTCGGGGGAGGAGGTGCCGGCGGCCATGGGTTCTATTCCTTGTGCACCGAAAGGTCGGTGATCGTGGGGTCGTCGCCGCAAAGCGGACAGCCGGGGTCGCGCTTGAGGGTGATTTTCCTGAACGTGGTCCCCAGCCCCTCGCAGATTATCATCGCCCCGGACAGGCTCTCGCCGATACCGAGCAGTTCCTTCAGCACCTCGGTGGCCTGCAGGGACCCGGCCATGCCGCACAGCGCGCCCAAGACGCCGGCCTCGGCGCAGGTGGGGATTTGGCCTTCCGGCGGCGGTTCCGGGAACAGGCAGCGGTAACAGGGCCCGTGGCCGCCGTCGGCGTCTTCCTCGAACGGCTTGAAGGTATAGACCTGGGCGTCGAAGCGCAGGATGGCGGCGGAAACCAGGGTTTTCCCGGCGAAGTAACAGGCATCGTTGACCAGGAACCGGGTGGCGAAGTTGTCGGTCCCGTCGGCGATGATGTCGTAATCGGAAATCAAGTCGAGCGCGTTGTCCGGGCCGAGGCGCTGGTTCAAGGGGACGACGGTGACGTCCGGGTTGATGCCGGCGAGGGTCTTCTTCGCGCTTTCCACCTTCGGCGTGCCGATGGCGTCGGTGGAATGAACGATCTGGCGCTGCAGGTTTGACAAGTCGACCACGTCGTCGTCGACGATGCCGAGCGTCCCCACTCCGGCCGCCGCCAGGTACAACAGCACCGGCGATCCCAGCCCGCCGGCGCCGACCACCAGAACGCGGGCGTTCAACAGCCGCTCCTGGCCTTCGCCGCCAACCTCCTCCAAAAGGATATGGCGTGCGTACCGGTTTATCTGGGCTTCGGTGAAGCTCACGGAGAGACGCTCATCACGCGGGGTCTAACCGAGACCGTCGAAAAGGGCCGTCGAAAGGTAATGGTCGGCGGAATCGGGGAGGAAGGTGACGATCACCTTTCCGGCCATGTCTTCCCGGGCCCCCACCTCCATGGCTGCGGCCAGGGACGCGCCCGAGGACATGCCGACGGCGATGCCCTCCAGCCGGGCCAAGCGGCGGGCCATTTCGAATGCCGGCTCGCTGCCGATTTTGAGGATTTCGTCGATGGCCCCGGTGTCGAGGACCTCGGGGATGAACCCCGGCCCCATGCCCTGAATCTTGTGCGGTCCCGGCATGCCGCCCGACAGCACCGGGCTGTCCTCGGGCTCGACGGCGACGATCAGCAGGTCCGGATTGCGCGGTTTCAAGACCTGGGCGCACCCGGTCAGGGTGCCGCCGGTGCCGACCCCGATGACGATGGCGTCGAGGCGCCCGCCGGTGTCGGTCCAGATTTCCTCGGCCGTGGTGTGGCGGTGAATCTCGGGATTGGCCGGGTTGGTGAACTGCTGCAGCATGATCGCGCCGGGGGTCTCTTCGACCAGCTCCTCGGCCCGCTCCACGGCCCGCCGCATGCCCAGCTCGGCCGGGGTGAGTTCTATTTCGGCGCCCAAAAGGTTGAGCATCTTGCGGCGCTCCTCGGACATGCTTTCCGGCATCGTCAGGATCAGCCGGTATCCCTTGGCGGCGCAGACGAAAGCCAGCGCAATCCCGGTGTTGCCCGAGGTCGGCTCGATCAGGGTGGTGCCGGGCTTGATGCGGCCTTGGCGTTCGGCGGCCTCGATCATGGCAATCCCGATGCGGTCCTTGACCGAGCCCAAGGGATTGAAAAACTCGCACTTTGCCAGGATTTCCGCCTTCACCCCCTGGTCTTCGGCCAGTTTGCCGAGCCGCACCAGGGGCGTGGCGCCAATGGTCTCGATGATGCTGTCATAGACGCGGCGGCGAAATTCGGGCTCGGGGGAAGAGCCGGGTT
>JADFNT010000049.1 GCA_022563215.1 Pseudomonadota bacterium | reverse complement strand
CTGCGACGGCAGTCCGCTGATGCTGTTCTCCACCCTGTCGGACCATACCCGCAACCTGGCCAAGGACTCCCGCGCCTCGCTGTTGTTCGAGGAAACGTCGCGGCTGAAGAACCCGCAGACCGGCCCCCGCGTCACCGTCACCGGGCGGATCAAGAAAACCACCCAGGACCGCCACCGGCGGCGCTTCCTGGCCCGCCATCCGGAAGCCGCCCTTTACGCCGATTTCGGCGACTTCGACTTTTTCCGGATGCAGGTCGACAGGGCCCGTTTCGTCGGCGGGTTCGCCAAGGCGGTGTGGCTGAAGGGAGCCGACATCCTTGCCGACGCCAAGGCCGCGGCGGCGGTTGCAAAGGCGGAGGAGGCGGTGCTGGAACACATGAACACAGATCATCCCGATGCCGTCGATCATTACGCGCTCACGCTTCTGGGGCGCCGCGGCCGGGGCTGGAAAATGACCGGCATCGATCCCGACGGCGCCGACCTCAGGCTCGGCGGCCGGGTTGCCCGCGTCCAGTTCGAAAATCCGGCCCGGGACCGGAAAGCCGTTCGCGAGGAACTGGTGCGCCTGGCTGGTCAGGGGCGATGACCCGGAAGATAAAAGGCGATTTTCACTTGGGTGCCGCCTATCCGGCCTTATATGACAAATTGTCGAAAAAAGATTTGGTTTTGGCTGGCGCCGAAGGCTATCTTCTTGGTTAGGGGAAATAGACCGGCGGCCAGGCCACCGGTATCGCGTGGGAGGGGATCCGTGGAAAACATCGGACACCGGGTCAGCAGCCATGGCCTGGACAATCATGGCCTGAACGACGTCAAGGCCGCCTATTGGAACCTGTCGGCGCCCGAGCTCTATGCCGAATCGCTGGGCCGCGGCGAAGGCCTGCTGGCCCAAGGCGGCGCCTTGGTCACCCTCACCGGCCAACACACCGGCCGTTCGCCCCATGACCGGTTCGTGGTCGAGGAAGCGTCCACCAAGGACGACATCTGGTGGGGCGATATCAATGTGCCGATCTCGGAAGATAATTTCGACGGCCTTTTGAAAAAGATGCTGGGCCATTTGCAGGGACGGGACGTCTTCGTTCAGGACTGCTATGCGGGCGCCGATGAAAAATACCGGTTGGCTGTCCGCGTCGTCACCGAAGAGGCCTGGCACAACCTGTTTGCCCGCAACATGTTCATTCAGCCCGATCCCCGCGACCTTCCCGGCTTCAAGCCGGCCTGGACGGTGTTGCAGGCACCGAGCCTGGAGGCCGACCCGGCCCGCGACGGGACCACGTCGGGCACCTTCGTCGTCGTCAATATGGCGCGCCAGATGGTGCTGGTCGGCGGTTCCGGCTACGCCGGCGAGATCAAGAAATCCATCTTCTCGGTGATGAACTTCCTGCTGCCGCCCCAGGGCGTCCTGCCCATGCACTGTTCCGCCAACATCGGGCCCGAAGGCAATTCGGCGGTCTTTTTCGGCCTTTCCGGCACCGGCAAGACGACGCTTTCGGCGGACAGCGCCCGGACCCTCATCGGTGACGACGAACACGGCTGGGGGCCGGACGGCATCTTCAACTTCGAAGGCGGGTGCTACGCCAAGACCATCAACCTGACCCGCGACGCGGAGCCGGAAATCTTCGAAACCACCCGCACCTTCGGCTCCATCATCGAAAACGTGGCCCTGGACCCGGACACCCGGGAGCTGGATTTCTTCGACACCACGTTAACCGAGAACGGCCGCGTATCCTATGCCATCGAGCAGATTCCAAACGCCTCGAAAACCGGCACCGGCGGCCATCCCGCCAACATCGTGATGCTGACCTGCGACGCCTTCGGCGTCCTGCCGCCGATCAGCCAGTTGACCCCCGATCAGGCCATGTACCATTTCCTGTCCGGTTATACGGCCAAAGTGGCTGGCACCGAGCGCGGCCTTAAGGAACCGCAGGCGACATTTTCGACCTGCTTCGGGGCACCTTTCATGCCCCGCCACCCGACGGTCTATGCCAAGCTGTTGGGCGAAAAAATGGCCAAGCACAGCGCCAAATGCTGGCTCGTCAACACCGGCTGGTCAGGCGGCGGCTTCGGCGTCGGCGAACGCATGGAGATCAAGCACACCCGGGCTATGGTCAACGCGGCGCTGGACGGACGGCTGGCCGAGGCCTCGTTCACGGCGGACGAGAATTTCGGCGTCCTGGTGCCGAACGCCTGTCCCGACGTGCCGGACGACGTGCTCAACCCGCGCAACACCTGGAAGGACAAAGACGCCTATGACGTCCAGGCCAAGGACCTGAGGCGGCTTTTCGAGGAAAACTTCCAGCAGTTCGAAAGCGCCGTCGACGACAAGGTCAAGGCGGCGGCGATCAAGGCGGCGGCGTAACACCGCCATTTAGGGCTCCCCATTCCCTCCGCATCTAGGCCAGGCCTCGACTTTTTTCCTCGAGCGCCGCCAAGCGTTCGTTCATGACCTGGGTGAGGATGTCGCGAAATTCCGGGTTGCTCGCGAGAAGGCGCTTGAAAGCATCGACGCCGAGGACCAGAATCTGACATTCCGTAATGGTGGTCACGGTGGCGGTACGGTCGGTTTCCTTGAGCAGCGCGATCTCGCCGAAAAAATCGCCGGGTCCAAGTCGTTGGGGTTCGGGCCGGAGGTCCACCTCCACCTCCCCCAAAGAAATAAAGTACATGGCGTCCGCCTTGCCGCCGCGTTTGACGATAGTGGCGTGCGCCGGCATCACACTGATTTCCAGAAGGTCGACGATTTCGGCGATGCGAAGAGCGTCGAGGCGGCTGAAAAACGGCACCGAGGCGACCATGTTCCAGGTGACGACGAACTCGCGCTTGCGAATCTCGTTGCTGAAGGCGGTGGCCAATATGCCCGCCGGCAACGCGAACATGCCAATGCCCAACACCATGACGAAGGCACCGAACACCTTGCCCCCCGCCGAGATCGGGGTAATGTCGCCGTAACCGACGGTGGTCAGGGTCGCCAATCCCCACCACATGGCCTCGGGGATGGAGCCAAAGGCCTCAGGCTGGGCATCCTTTTCCAACAGGTAGATGATGCTGGACGAAAACACCAGCAGGATGGCGATGATCACCAGCGTCGCTCCAAGAGCGCGGCGCTGGCCGTAAACCGCCGCCCCCAGGGTCTGCAAGGCGGCCGAATAGCGGGTCAGCTTTAGGAGTCGGAAAAGCCTGAACACCCGCATGAACCGAAGATCGAAGGGCAGGAAAAACGCCAGGTAAAACGGCAGGATGGCGATGGCGTCGATCAAGGCCAGCGGCGTCATGGCGTACCGGAGGCGGCCCATGACGGGGGGGTGAAAGCGCTCGTCCTCGCTTTCGCCGGCGGTCCATAGGCGTAGCACGTATTCGACCGAGAACACGGCGACCGAGGAATATTCAAAGTATTGAAAAAAAGTCCCGTAAGCCGCCGCCAGCGATTCGACGGTTTCCAGAATCACCGCGAGCACGTTGGTGACGATCAGCACGATCATAAAATCGTCGAAAAACTTGCCCTTCCAGTCTTCCGGATATGGGGCTTCGATGATCCGGTAAATCCGCTTTTTGAATGCCATGCCCGCTCCCCGTTACGGTGTCACCAGAGCCCCAGCGAGACGACGTTACACGGGCCTAAGGCAAAAGCAAAATCCCTTGTCGGGACCGCGGGCGGCCGGGTTTTTGAAAAACCTTCCAGGGCATTGCGAAACGGATGAGAATTGATTTGATGGGCCGCCAATCGATTGGCTCGGAGGAGGCAAAAAATCAGGGGGGCGTTCTCTAGGCCGCTCATCTGGGCAGGTTGGTTTCGCCCATCAGGTATTCGTCGATGGCCCGGGCGCACTGGCGGCCTTCGCGGATGGCCCACACCACCAGCGACTGACCCCGGCGCATGTCGCCGGCGGCGAACACCTTGTCGATGCTGGTGTGGTAATTCTCGGTGTCGGCGGCGACGTTGCCGCGATCGTCGTAGGAAACGCCGAGACCGTCCAGCATGCCTTCGTGCACCGGGTTGACGAATCCCATGGCCAACAACACCAGGTCGGCCGGAAGGTCGAACTCGGAGCCCGCGACCTCGGTTATTTTGCCGTCCAACCAATCGAGGCCAACGCCTTTGAGCCGCGTCACATGGCCGTCCCGACCCTCGAACGCCTTGGTGGTAATCGACCAGTCGCGGTCGCAGCCTTCCTCGTGGGAAGGCGACGTGTACAGCTTCATCGGCCAATCGGGCCAGGACAGGCCCTTGTTTTCCTTCTTCGGCGGTTCGGGCATGATCTCTATTTGGGTGATCGACGCCGCCCCCTGGCGGTTGGCGGTGCCGATGCAGTCAGACCCGGTGTCGCCGCCGCCGATGACGATGACGTGCTTACCGGTGGCCATGATTTCCAAATCGTCGGCGATCCGCTCGCCGGAAACACGGCGGTTTTGCTGCGTCAGGTAACGCATGGCGAAATAGATGCCGCCGAGTTCGCGCCCCGGTACATTCAGGTCGCGGGGCTCCTCGGCGCCGCCGGTCAGCGCCACGGCGTCAAAATCCCGGAGCAGCTTTTCGACCTCGACGTTAACGCCGACATGGCTGTTGGGCCGGAAATCGACGCCTTCGGACTGCATCTGCGCCATACGCCGGTCGATCAGGTGCCGGCTCATCTTGAAATCGGGGATACCGTAACGCAGCAGCCCGCCGACCTTGTTGTTTTTCTCGAACACCACCACCTTGTGTCCGCTGCGCGCCAGTTGCTGCGCACAGGCCATGCCCGCGGGGCCCGAACCGACGATGGCGACGCGCTTGCCGGTGCTGGAAGCCGGAACCTGGGGTTCGATCCAGCCTTCTTCCCAGCCGCGGTCGACGATGGCGCATTCGATGGTCTTGATGGTCACCGGCTCGTCGGTGATGTTGAGGGTGCACGACGCCTCGCAAGGGGCCGGGCAGATTCGGCCGGTGAACTCGGGGAAGTTGTTGGTCGAATGCAAGACCTCCAGCGCCCGGCGCCAATGGCCCTTGTAGACCAGGTCGTTCCATTCGGGGATGATGTTGTCGACCGGGCAGCCGGTGTGGCAGAATGGGATGCCGCAATCCATGCAGCGCGCGCCCTGGCGCGACAATTCGTCGTCATCGAGAGTCCCGGTGAACTCGTCGTAGCTCTTGACGCGCTCCTCGACCGGCCGGTAGCCGCGCTCAAGGCGTTCGTATTCCATGAAACCGGTAGCCTTGCCCATGGGTTTCGGTCCTTTTTGCTTTTCCTATTCGCCGGCGGCCAGGGTGACGTGGCCCTGTTCTTCCTGGGCCTTCATATCGGCGAGCGCGCGCCGGTAATCGACAGGCATGACCTTGACGAACTTGGGCAGCATGGCCTGCCAATTGTTCAGAATTTCCTCCGCCCGGGTGCTGCCGGTAAATTTCATGTGGCGCTCGATCAGGAACCTAAGCCGGCGTTCATCGCCTGAGGTCATGTCGGCCATCACGTCGGCCATGTCCTGATCGGCGTCATAGTCGCCGACCTCCTTGGCGATCTCCTCGATTTCGACCATCGCCAGGTTGCAGCGAATTTCGAAATCGCCCTCTTCGTCCAGAACGTAGGCGATCCCGCCCGACATGCCGGCGGCGAAATTGCGCCCGATGCCGCCGAGGACGACGACGCAGCCGCCGGTCATGTATTCGCAACCGTGATCGCCGACGCCTTCGATGACGACGATGGCGCCGGAATTGCGCACCGCGAAGCGTTCGCCGGCGATGCCCCGGAAATAGCACTCGCCGGCAATGGCGCCGTAAAGCACCGTATTGCCGATAATGATGTTTTCATCGGCCTTAAACGGGCTTTCCTTCGGCGGATAAATGACCAGCCGGCCGCCGGACAGTCCCTTGCCGACGTAGTCGTTGGCGTCGCCTTCGAGTTCGAACGTGACCCCAAAGGCCAGCCAGGCGCCGAAGCTCTGCCCGGCGTTGCCCTTCATGGAAACGTGGATGGTGTCGTCGGGCAGGCCCTGGTGGCCGTAACGCCGCGCGATTTGGCCCGACAACATGGCGCCGACCGAGCGGTTGATGTTGCGCACGGCGATCTGGATGCGGACCGGAGTCTGGTCTTCCAGCGCCGGGCGGGCTTTTTCTATCAGGTCGTTATCCAAGGCCTTTTCCAGGCCGTGCTTCTGTTTCTCGCAATTGAAGACAGCGACCTCCGGCCCGACGTCGGGCTTGGCGAAGATGCGCGAAAAATCGAGGCCCTTGGCCTTCCAATGGTCAATGGCGGGCCGGGTGTCGAGCCGGTCCATGCGCCCGATCATTTCATTGAAGGTCCTGAAACCGAGTTCGGCCATGATCTCGCGCACTTCCTCGGCGATGAAGGTGAAGAAATTGATGACGTGCTCCGGTTCGCCGGTGAAGCGCTTGCGCAGTTCCTTGTCCTGGGTGGCGATCCCGGTCGGACACGTGTTGAGGTGGCACTTGCGCATCATGACGCAGCCCTGGGAAATCAGGGCGGCGGTGGAAAAACCGAATTCGTCGGCCCCCAACAGGGCCCCGATGACGACGTCGCGCCCGGAGCGCATGCCGCCGTCCACCTGCACCGCGATGCGCCCGCGCAGCCTGTTCAGGGTCAGCGTCTGGTGGGTTTCGGCCAAGCCCAGTTCCCAGAACGAGCCGGCGTTCATGATCGAGGTCAGGGGGCTGGCGCCGGTGCCGCCTTCGTTGCCGGAAATGGTGACGTGATCGGCATGGGCCTTGGAAACGCCGGCCGCGACCGTGCCGACGCCGACCTCCGACACCAGCTTGACCGAGATGCGGGCGTCCGGGTTGACGTTCTTCAGGTCATGGATCAACTGCGCCAGGTCCTCGATGGAGTAGATATCGTGGTGCGGCGGCGGCGAGATCAAGCCGACCCCCGGCGTCGAATAGCGGATTCGGGCGATCCAGTCATCGATCTTGTATCCCGGCAATTGCCCGCCCTCGCCGGGCTTGGCGCCTTGGGCCATCTTGATCTGGATGTCGTCGCAATTGACCAAGTATTCGGTGGTCACGCCGAAGCGCCCCGACGCCACCTGCTTAATGGCCGAACGCATGGAATCGCCGTTGTCCAGGGGCTTGTAACGCGTGGAGTCCTCGCCGCCCTCGCCGGTGTTGGACTTGCCGCCGAGCCGGTTCATGGCGATGGCGAGATTGGTGTGCGCCTCCCACGAGATGGAACCGAAAGACATGGCGCCGGTGGCGAAACGCTTGACGATCTCACTCACCGGTTCGACCTCGTCCATGGGCAGCGGGACACCGGCGCGCTTCAAGCGGAACAGGCTGCGCAGGTTGCGGAATTTCCGTTCGCGCTCATTGATCTTTTTCGTAAACGCCTTGAACTTCTTGTAATCGCCGGACCGGACCGCGTGCTGCAAGGCACCGACGGTTTCGGGCGTCCACATGTGCTCCTCGCCGCGCAGCCGGAACGCATATTCGCCGCCGACATCGAGGGCATTCCTCAACACCGGGTCGTCGCCGAAGGCGGCCCGGTGGCGGCGCACGGTTTCCTCGCCGATCTCGGCCAGGCCGATGCCTTCGATGGGAGTCGCCGTGTTGGTGAAATACTTGTCAATGAATGGGGTGTTGAGGCCGACGGCATCGAAAATCTGCGCCCCGCAGTAGGATTGAAAGGTGGAGATGCCCATCTTCGACATCACCTTCTTGATGCCCTTGTTGACCGCCTTGACGTAGCGGCTGTGGGTTTCCTCCTCGTCCAGGGGTTCGGAAAGATCGTGGCGCAGCGCCGACAGGGTATCGAAGGCGAGATAGGGGTTAATGGCCTCGGCCCCATATCCGGCAAGCAGGCTGAAGTCATGGACCTTGCGGGCCTCGCCGGTCTCGATGACCAGCCCGACTTCGGTTCTCAGGCCCTCGCGGATAAGGTGGTGGTGCACGGCCGCCGTCGCCAGAAGGGCCGGGATCGCCACCTTGTTGGCGTTCACGGCGCGGTCGGAAAGGATGAGGATGTTGTGGTCCTGACGCACCACTTCAGTAGCCTTCTCGCAAAGCGCCTCGAGCGCCGGCGCCATGCCTTCGGCGCCGCCCGCCACCGGGTAGCAGATATCCAGGGTATAGGTGTGGAAGGCGGCGTCCACCAGGTGCTCGATGTGGCGAATCTTTTCCAGGTCGATGTTGGAAAGGATCGGCTGGCGCACCTCCATGCGCTTGTGGTCGCCACCGGTCTCGAGATCGAGGAGATTGGGCCTGGGCCCGATCAACGACATCAGCGACATCACCGATTCCTCGCGAATTGAGTCGATGGGCGGGTTGGTGACCTGGGCGAAATTCTGGTGGAAATAATCGTAGAGAAGGCGTGGCTTGTCCGACAGCACCGCCGGCGGGATGTCGCGGCCCATGGAACCGACCGGTTCCTCGCCGGTCTCGGCCATGGGGCCGAGGAAGAACTTGATGTCTTCCTGGGTGTAACCAAAGGCCTGCTGGCGGTCCATAAGGGTCTGGTGGTCGGGCGCCATGGCCGCCACCTCGGAAGGCAGGTTTTCAAGGTGGATCTGGGTGTCGTCCAGCCACTGCTGATAAGGATGGGCGCGGGCGAGCTCGTCCTTGAGCTCGTCGTCGTCGACGATGCACTGACGCTCGAGGTCGATCAGCAGCATCTTGCCCGGCTGCAAACGCCATTTCTTGACGATTCTTTCCTCCGGGACCGGCAGAACCCCGACTTCCGAGCCCAGGACCACGATATCGTCGTCGGTGATCACATACCGCGCCGGGCGCAGGCCGTTGCGGTCGAGCGTCGCCCCGATCTGGCGGCCGTCGGTAAAGGCGATGGCCGCCGGCCCGTCCCAGGGCTCCATCAGGGCGGCGTGGTATTCGTAGAAGGCGCGGCGATCATCGTCCATGAGGGGATGCCCATCCCAGGCTTCCGGGATCATCATCATCATCGCGTGGGCCAGCGAATAGCCGCCGGCGACCAGGAGTTCCAGCGCGTTGTCGAAGGTGGCGGAATCGGAAGCGCCGTCACCGATCAGCGGCCACAGCTTTTCAAGGT
>JADFNT010000048.1 GCA_022563215.1 Pseudomonadota bacterium | reverse complement strand
GCTGGCGGCACTAGGACCGAAGTAACCGGTGAGCTGGAAAAGGGGACCGAGGAGCAGACACTTGAGGTTTTCAAGGCCCCGATCAGCGAAACGGTCGAACAGGCCGTGGCGCCAAGCGGCGGCCCCAGTCTGACGGTCGAGGAAAAAGCCGCCCGCGTCCGCGCCCTTGAAGATGCCAAGAAGACAGAGGGAACCGCTTCACCGGAACCGGCCCCATCCGAAACGGATGTCGCCCCCGAGGACGAAAAAGCCGAACGGGCCGAAAAGGAAAAAGCCCGTCTGGCCGACGAAAAAGAAGAACACCGCCGCGAGGAACAGGCCAAGGCCGCGGCCGCGGTAGCCGCCGCCAAGCTGGAGGCGTTGGAAGGCGATGATGAGGGCGAACAGAAAGGCCGCGCCAAGCGGGGACCCAGCCGCGAAGGCCGGCGGTCGCCGCTGACCAGGCGGACCGAACACCGCCGGCGATCCGGAAAATTGACCATCGCCGAGGCGCTTGGCGACAACGAAGAGCGCACCCGCAGCCTGGCCTCTATCAAGCGCGCCCGGGAGAAGGAAAAACAGCAACAGCAGCAGCTTCTTTCCGAGGGACAAAAGGTTATCCGCGAGGTTGTCATTCCCGAATCCATTACCGTTCAGGAACTGTCTAACCGCATGGCCGAACGGGCCGCCGATGTCCTCAAGGCGTTGATGAAAATGGACGTGAAGGCGACCATCAACCAAACCATCGATGCCGACACGGCGGAATTGGTGGTCGCCGAATTCGGCCACCAACTGAAACGCGTCTCCGAAGCCGATGTGGAACTAGGCCTCAAGGGCGAGGAAGACGATGATTCGGCTCTGGTTTCCCGGGCGCCGGTTGTCACGGTGATGGGCCATGTGGACCACGGCAAGACGTCGTTGTTGGACGCCCTCCGCAATACCGACGTGGCGGCCCACGAAGCCGGCGGCATTACCCAGCACATCGGCGCCTACCAAGTCGCTATGTCGTCTGGAGCCAAAATCACCTTTATCGACACACCGGGCCACGAGGCCTTTACCGATATGCGCGCCCGCGGCGCTTCGGTCACCGATATCGTTGTCCTTTGCGTCGCCGCCGACGACGGCGTCATGCCGCAGACCGTAGAAGCCATCGACCACGCCAAGGCCGCCGGGGTGCCGATCATCGTCGCCATCAACAAAATCGACAAACCCGACGCCGACGCCAACCGCGTCCGCAACGAACTGTTGCAGCATGAAATGGTGGTCGAGGAAATGGGCGGCGATATCCTGGCGGTCGAGATTTCGGCGACGGAAAAAACCAATCTCGACAAGCTTGAAGAAGCGATCCTTTTGCAGGCCGAGCTTCTGGACCTCAAGTCCAACCCCGACCGGCCGGCCGAAGGCATCGTCGTCGAAGCCAAGATGGAACAGGGCCGGGGTTCGGTGGCCACCGTCCTGGTGCAGCGCGGCACCCTTAGGATCGGCGACATCTTCGTCGCCGGTTCGGAATGGGGGCGTGTCCGGGCCATGGTCGGCTCCCACGGCGAGAGCCTTGAGGAAGCGGGCCCCTCCGTACCGGTGGAGGTTCTGGGGCTGAACGGCACGCCGGCCGCCGGCGACGAGGTTGCCGTCGTCGAAAACGAAGCCCGGGCCCGCGAAGTCGTCGATTTCCGCCAACGTCGGCGGCGCGATGAAAAGGCCGCCGCCGGCGCCCGCGGGACGCTCGAGCAGATGTTCGAAAAGATCAAGGAAGGAAACGAAGTCCAGGCACTGCCGGCGGTCGTCAAGGGCGACGTTCACGGCTCCGTCGAGGCGATTTTGGGGGCCCTGGATAAACTCGGCACCGAGGAGGTCAAGGTCCAGGTGCTGCATTCGGCGGTCGGTGGCATCAACGAATCCGACGTCACCCTTTCCAAGGCGTCCGGCGCCCTGATTATCGGCTTCAACGTCCGCGCCAATCCCCAGGCCCGCGAGATGGCGCGCCGGGAAAACATTGAAATCCGTTACTATTCGGTCATCTACGACCTCATCGACGACCTGAAGAAAGCGCTTTCCGGGATGTTGGCGCCGACGATCAAGGAAAACCTGCTGGGCTATGCCGAAATCCGAGAGGTCTTCAATGTCTCCAAGGTCGGCAAGATCGCCGGCTGCATGGTGACCGAAGGCATGGTCAAGCGCGGCGCCCGCGTGCGGTTGGTCCGCGACGAGGTGGTCATCCATGAAGGCGAACTCAGCCAGCTCAAGCGCTTCAAGGACGACGCCAAGGAAGTCAAGGACGGCATGGAATGCGGCATGGCATTCGCCAATTACCAGGACATCCAGCAGGGCGACATGATCGAATGCTTCGAGACCGAAGAAATCGCCCGCGAACTTTAGGCGCCCAATCCGCGCTTTAAGCCGCCATTTATGAGTTCATGACCTGATTGAGGACTCACATGAGCAAAGGGGACGCCAAGGCCCCCAGCCAGCGCCAACTCCGGGTCGGCGAGGAACTGCGTCATGCATTGGCGTGGATCCTTGAACGCGGCGACATCCGCGACCCGGGGCTGGGCGGCGCTGCGGTGACCGTTACCGAGGTCCGGATCTCGCCGGACCTCCGCAACGCCACCGCTTTCGTGATGCCGCTCGGCGGCGGGGAGTGCGAAGACGTGGTGGCGGCGCTCAACCGGGCGGCGCCCTTCCTGCGCCGGAAGATCGGCAATACGGTCAAATTGAAATACCTGCCTGGGCTCAATTTCATCGCCGATCAATCCTTCGACCAGGCGGGGCGCATCCACGACCTGTTGAAGGACCCTTCCGTGGCCCGCGATCTGACCCCGGAAAACGAAACCGGGAACGAAAACGATGGGGCGTAAGCGCCGCGGCAAGGCGATCCACGGCTGGATCATCATCGATAAACCGGGTGGCCTCAGTTCCAGCGCCGTCGTCGGCCGCGTGCGCCGGCTGACCGGCGCGGCCAAGGTCGGCCACGCCGGCACCCTGGATCCCATGGCCACGGGGGTCCTGCCGATGGCGCTCGGCGAGGCGACGAAGATCGTGTCCTACCTGATGGATGGCGCCAAGGCGTACCGGTTCACCGTCCGCTGGGGGGAACAGCGCGACACCGACGACGCCGAGGGAGAAGTGGTGGCGACTTCCGACGCAAGGCCGGCAAAGAAACAAATCCTTGCCGTCCTCGGGAACTTTATAGGCGATATCGAGCAGGTTCCGCCGGTGTTCTCGGCCATCAAGATTGACGGCAAGCGGGCCTATGAGCTGGCCCGGGCCGACCAGGCGCCGGAGATGAAACCCCGCACGATCCATATCGAGGACTTAAAGCTTTTAAGCATGGTTGACGCGGATCACGCCGAGTTCGAGGCGGTTTCGGGCAAGGGCGCCTACATGCGCAGCCTGGCCCGCGATATGGCGGCGGCGCTCGGAACCGTCGGCCATATTGCCCAATTGCGCCGGATCGCGGTTGGGCCTTTTGACGAAAACCAGGCGATTTCGCTGGATAAACTGGAATCGCTGAGGCATAGTGCGCCGCTCTCGGAGTACCTGCTGCCCGTCGAGACCGTGCTGGACGACATCCCGGCACTGGCCCTGACGGAAACAGAGGCCCGAAAGCTAAGCCAAGGCCAGGCCATTCCGGTGCTGCCGGTGGCCAGCCGGTCTCCTCTCAAGAATATCAGCCAAGGCGACGTCGTTCGCGCCATGGCGGAGGGCAGGCTGGTGGCATTGGCAAAAATCAATGGAGGGGAAATCCGTCCCTTCCGTGTAATGAACCTTTGACGTTCGGAGTATACGATGTCGATAACCGCAGAGCGGAAGCAGGAACTCATCAAGGAGTTCGCTGTCAAGAAAGACGATACCGGTTCGCCGGAGGTGCAGGTGGCTATCCTTTCGGAACGCATTACCAACCTCACCGAACATTTGAAAACCCACAAGAAAGATTTTCACTCGCGCCGCGGCCTGCTGATGATGGTGGGCCACCGCCGTCGGCTTCTCGATTACGTGAAATCGAAACAGGTCACGCGTTATGAAGACCTGGTCAAACGCCTCGGCCTGCGCCGGTGAAGAACGGGATTGGCCGGTAATGACCCCGGCGGCCCGATGATTGCCCGAAGTTGGTAAATACGAAGGATGAGAGAACTTGATGTCCGTTGGGATGAGAGAGCTTGTTGTCCGTAGGTAAGGAATGAAAGAGATGTTTCAAGAATACAGAAAAGAAATCGAATGGGGCGGGCGAACGCTGGTCCTCGAGACCGGAAAAATCGCCCGCCAGGCCGACGGCGCCGTGATGGCGACGTACGGCGACACCATGGTGCTGTGCACCGTGGTCGGGGAAACATCCCCGAGGCCGGGACTCGACTTTTTCCCGCTCGCCGTCCACTACCAGGAAAAGACCTTTGCCGCCGGCAAGATTCCGGGCGGCTTTTTCAAACGCGAAGGCCGGCCCAGCGAGAAGGAAGTCCTGACCTCGCGCCTGATCGACCGGCCCATCCGGCCGTTGTTCGCCAAGGGGTTCAGCAACGAAACCCAGGTCATCTGCACGGTGCTGACCCACGACCTGGAAAACGATCCCGACATCGTCGCCATGGTCGGCACGTCGGCGGCGCTGACCATTTCGGGGCTGCCGTTCATGGGCCCCATCGGCGGCGCCCGGGTCGGATACATCAACGGCGAATACATGCTGAACCCGCCCCTCGACGAAATGACCAACACCGACCTGAACCTGGTCGTCGCCGGCACCCGAGACGGTGTGCTGATGGTGGAATCGGAGGCTTCCCAGTTGTCGGAAGAGGTGATGCTGGGCGCCGTGATGTTCGGTCACCAGGGCATGCAGCCGGTTATCAATGCCATCATCGAGCTCGCCGAAGCCTGCGCCAAGGAACCCCGCGAAGTGCCGAAAGAACCCGAAGGCAAAGCCGCCCTGGCCGAAAGGGTCAAGACTTCCGTCGAGGCCGATTTACGGACCGCCTACAAGGAAACCGAGAAAACCGCCCGCGTCGAAAAACTCAATGCCGCCAAGGACCGTGTCCGCGAAGAGCTGACGGCTGACGAAAGCCTGGACGAGGGGCTGGTCGCCGATACCCTCGGCGATATCCTGAAGGACCTGGAAAAGGACATCGTGCGTAAGGATATCCTGAAGACCGGCCAACGCATCGACGGCCGCGACACCAAGACGGTGCGGCCGATTTCGGTCGAGGTCGGATCCCTGCCCCGGACCCACGGCTCGGCCCTGTTTACCCGTGGCGAGACTCAGGCCATCGTGGTGACGACGCTGGGTACCGGACAGGACGAACAGATCATCGACGGTCTGGCCGAGGATTACCGCGAACACTTCATGCTGCATTACAATTTCCCGCCCTATTCGGTGGGCGAGGCCGGGCGCTTCGGCTTTACCGGGCGGCGCGAGGTCGGTCACGGAAAGCTGGCGTGGCGGGCGATCCATCCGTTGATGCCGTCGAAGGAAGACTTCCCCTACACCATCCGCGTGGTCTCCGAGATCACCGAATCCAACGGGTCGTCTTCGATGGCCACCGTGTGCGGCGCGTCGCTGTCGTTGATGGACGCCGGCGTTCCCTTGGCCAAGCCGGTGGCCGGCATCGCCATGGGCCTGATCAAGGAGGATGACGACTACGCCGTGTTGTCGGACATCCTCGGCGACGAGGACCATCTGGGCGACATGGACTTCAAGGTCGCCGGCACCGCGGACGGGATTACGTCCCTGCAGATGGACATCAAGATCACCTCGATCACCGAGGAAATCATGAAGGTGGCGCTGGCCCAGGCCCGCGACGGCCGCCTGCATATCCTGGGCGAGATGGCCAAGGGGCTGGGTGCGGCCCGCAGTGACGTCAGCGAAAACGCGCCCCGGATCACGATGATCAAGATACCCAAGGACAAAATCCGCGAAGTCATCGGACCGGGCGGCAAGATGATCCGCGAAATCTGCGAGGTCACGGGCACCAAGATCGACCTCGATGACGACGGCACCGTGAAGGTCGCCGCCGTCGACCAGAAAGCGACGGAAGCGGCCATCGAATGGATCAAGAGCATCACCGCCGAACCCGAAATCGGCGCCATTTACACGGGCAAGGTGGTGAAGACCGTGGACTTCGGCGCCTTCGTCAACTTCATGGGCTCGAAGGACGGGCTGGTTCACATATCCGAACTGGCGCCCGAAAGGGTCGGCAAGACCACCGATATCATCAACGTCGGCGACGAGGTAAAGGTCAAGCTGATCGGCATCGACGATCGCGGCAAGGTCAAGTTGTCTCTAAAGGCCGTCGATCAGGAAACCGGCAAGGAAATCCCCGGCCAGTCTTCGGGCAAGCGGGCGGCGCGTTAATACCAAGGAGCGGTAAATTAAAGAAAAGGCGGTCCCTGGAGTCTCTGGGGGGCCGCCTTTTTTATTATACCCGGCCCCTGTGTGGGATATATAATTCCCCATCGACCGCGACAGGCGATTGCGGGGATAAGGTATTCGTGCGCCGACCGGCGGACGTCGGCAAAAAAGGTCAACAAGCCCTTGAAGAAAAAGAACAGTTATTCCTACGAGGATTTGCTGGCTTGCGGGCATGGCGAATTGTTCGGGGCCGGCAACGCCCAGTTGCCGCTGCCGCCGATGCTGATGTTCGACCGCATCGTCAATATCACCGACGACGGCGGCAAGTACGGCCACGGCCAGATCGTCGCCGAACTGGACGTCAAGGCGGACCTGTGGTTTTTTCAGTGCCACTTCGAAAACGATCCCGTCATGCCCGGATGCCTAGGGCTCGATGCGCTTTGGCAGATGGTCGGGTTTTTCCTCGGCTGGATGGGCGCCCCCGGCGCCGGGCGGGCGCTCGGCGTGGGGTCGGTGAAATTCACCGAACAGGTAAGCCCGAGCGCCAAACTGATCTCGTATATCATTGACATCAAGCGGGTCTTTAACCGGAGGATCACCCTGGCCATCGCCGACGGCATCATGACGGTGGACGGCGTCACCGCCTATGCCGCCGAGGGCCTGAAGGTGGCCGTGTTCACTTCCGGTGAAACTTCGGCCGAGAGCTGACGATGGCCGGCGACACCCCTAAAAGACGCGTCGTCGTTACCGGCATCGGTATCGTGTCAAGCATTGGCAACGACAAGGACGAGGTCCTGGACTCGCTCCGCGAGGGCCGCTCGGGCATCACCTTTTCCGAGGAATACCGCGACATGGGCTTCCGCAGCCATGTCCACGGCAAGCCGACCATCGACATCAACGAAGCCATCGACCGCCGCTGGCGTCGCTTCATGGGCGACGGGGCGGCCTACAACTACATCGCCATGGAACAGGCCATTGCCGATTCCGGCCTGACCGAGAACGAGGTCTCCAACGAGCGCACGGCGCTGATCATGGGCTCCGGCGGCCCGTCGACCAGCAACCAGGTCAAGGCCGCCGACATCGCGCGCAAGGGCAACCCGAAGAAGGTCGGCCCCTTCATGGTGCCCAGGACCATGTCGTCGACCAATTCGGCGACCCTGGCCACCCCCTTCAAGATCAAGGGGCTTAGCTATTCCATCAGCTCCGCGTGTTCGACCAGCGCGCATTGCATCGGCAACGGCGCCGAGTTGATCCAATGGGGCAAGAACGACATCGTTTTCGCCGGCGGCGGCGAGGAATTGCACTGGAGCCTGTCGGTGCTGTTCGACGCCATGCCGGCGCTTAGTTCCGGCTACAACGACACCCCGGAAAAGGCGTCGCGCGCCTTCGACGCCAACCGCGACGGATTCGTCATCGCCGGCGGCGGCGGGGTGGTGGTGCTGGAGGAATACGAACACGCCAAGGCCCGGGGCGCCAAGATCTACGCCGAACTGGCCGGATACGGCGCCACCTCGGACGGCCACGACATGGTGCAGCCTTCCGGCGAAGGCGCCGTCAGGTGCATGCGGGCAGTGCTGGCGGACCTGGACGTGCCGGTGGATTACATCAACACCCACGGCACGTCCACCCCCATCGGCGACACCAAGGAGCTCGAAGCCATCCGCGAGACCTTCAAGGACCACGACCGGATTCCGCCCTTCAACTCGACCAAGTCGCTGACCGGGCATTCCCAGGGCGCCACCGGGGTCCAGGAATCGATTTACTGCCTTTTGATGATGGAAAACGACTTCATCTGCGCCTCCGCCAACGTCGAGGAACCCGACCCGGCGGTCGGCGACATGCCCCTGGTGATCGAGCGCCAGGACGGCGTTCAACTGAATACGGTGTTATCCAACAGTTTCGGCTTCGGCGGCACCAACGCGACCCTGGCGTTCAAGCGGGTCGAGGGCTGACGGCGGCCCGGCGGGCGGCTCCTGGAGTATCAAACGTGTCCGGACCACGCGAAATCAAGCCTGGCGACCTGAAACCGGCGAACACCGCCGGGCTCATGGCGGGCAAGAAGGGCCTGATCATGGGCGTCGCCAACGAACGCTCCATCGCCTGGGGCATCGCCGATATTTTGAGCCAACATGGCGCCGAAATGGCCTTCACCTACCAAGGCGATGCGTTCGGCAAGCGGGTCCGGCCGTTGGCCGAGGGCGTCGGCTCTACCATCATCCTGCCCTGCGACGTCGAGGACGAGCCCAGCATGGACCGGGTTTTCGCCACCCTTGCCGACGCCTGGGGCAGCCTGGATTTCGCCGTTCACGCGGTGGCGTATTCGGACAAGGAAGAACTGAAAGGCCACTATCTGGACACCACGCGGAAAAATTTCGCCCGCACCTTGGATGTGTCTTGCTATTCGTTCACGGCCCTGGCGCGCCTGGCGGCGCCGTTGATGACCGAAGGCGGCAGCCTGTTGTCGCTGACTTTTTCGGGCTCCGAGCGGGTGATGCCCAACTACAACGTCATGGGGGTGGCCAAGGCCGCGCTCGAAGCCAGTGTCAGGTATCTAGCCGTCGACCTCGGACCCCGGAACATCCGAGTCAACGCCATTTCCGCCGGTCCCATGCGGACGTTGGCCGGCAGCGCCATCGCCGGCGCCCGGCACATATTCAGGTGGAGCGAGGCCCATTCCGCGTTGCGGCGAAA
>JADFNT010000374.1 GCA_022563215.1 Pseudomonadota bacterium | reverse complement strand
TCGCCAAGGTGAGTGTGATGAGGTAAGATGGCCGCGTCATGATGCCGAGCATCCGATACGCCCGCACCGAGGATGGCGTCAACCGATATACGGTAACCCGTAGCGAGGGTTATGAGATTGTCTATAACTATCGCTTGGACAACAGTTATTGGACCTTTTTCGGCCATGTGGGCAGGGTCGGGGGAACCCAATATACGGATTCCAGGCTCGGTGAGATTAACGTTCGCGACACCGATTCCCTGAGGTCGGCGTGGGCCGGATTATGGCCGCTTGAAGTTGGCAACAAGGTCGATGTTCGTATTCGCGAGGGTGAACCCATTCCCGAATTCGGGCGTGATTGGCGCATAAACATCGAGGTCCTTCGCACGGAACACCTTGTCCTCAATGGCAAAACCTATCCCACCTATGTCATCGAGGAAAAAGGCCATGGCGGCCAGTTGGTCAGTGGGTCGGAAACGCCCATATCCCCAGGGGTGGCGTTCACCACAACCCATTGGTATCACCCGGAATCAGGCTTGATTCTCCAAAAGAAGCGTAAAAGCACGGGCGATTCCCACAGCCTGTCTCCGCCCCGCCAATTCGTCCTGATCGACGTCGAATTTCCCGAAGGCACGGCGGACCGGTCCCTGATCCCCGTTGAAGACACCAACGCGTGGCAGGCGGCGGTGGCCAGCACGACTCCCGAAGGCGTCCAGAAATATCTCGACCTGTTTCCGCACGGGCCGCACGCCACCCAGGCGCACGCCTTGATCGCCAAACTGAAAATCGAAATAGCAGCCGAAGAGGTCAGACGCGTCGATTTATCGGCGTGGGAGGCGGCGCGAGGAAGCGGCCGGATCAATCGGGTTCAGGCGTATATCAAGGGCTTTCCGCAAGGGCGCTACGTCAATGATGCGAGGACGTTGATCACGGCGTTGGTGGAGCAGAAGCGCCAGGAGAAAGCCCGGCGGTTGGAAATGGTGCAATGGCAGATGGCCCGCGACAGCGGTGATGTCGGCGCCATTCAGGCCTACATCGATTCCTATCCCGAAAGCAGCTACGTCGAGGAAGCCGCAGCCCTGGTCGCCAGTCTGGAGCGCCAAAGACTGGAACGGATGGCGCGGGAATTGGAGGACGCCCAATGGCAGACGGCGTTGCGGGGCGGCCGGATCGAGCACTTCCGGTCGTACATGAAGGCCTTTCCGCAAGGCCGTTTCGTCAAGGATGCCGCGTCGGGAATCGCCAAGATAAAACAGGCGGAAAAAGAGGCCAAGCGCCTGGCCTTGCGGAAACGAAAATACGATAAGGCGCTCGCCGAAGGCAGGAAGCTCGAGACCAAGCTGACCGATCTCGAACGCCGATACATTCAGTGGGGCCTGAAGGAACTCGGCTTTTACAAAAGCATCGTCGACGGCGACCTCGGTTTCGGGACCCGGATCGCGATCAAGAATTACCAGAAGAAGCAGGACCAGTTCGCAACCGGGTATCTCGGCAGCAACCAGATCGTGGCGCTTATCGACATCGGCAAGGCGCGCTATCAGGTGGCGCAGGCGAAACGGCTGAATCAAGAGGCGGAACGCCTGCGCGCCGAAAAGGACGCCAGGAAACAGGCGGAATTGGAACGCCAGAAGAAGGCGAAGCAACTGACGGTCCAGCGGGAAGCCGAAATGAAGGCCGAAACCGAGCGCCGGCAGATGGCTCAATCCGCCGCCACTTCGTTGGCGAAATCGGCGCTCTTGCAACAACTGGCGACCCTCAAGACGCTTCGCGACCAGGGACTGATCGACGAAGAGACGTTCAAGGCACAGCAAAAGCTCGTGCTTAAGAGGATGTTCGGCGGGCCCCAGGGATCGGCCCCGGCCTCGCCGGCGCCGGCGCGGTCCGCGACGCCGGACCCGAAAACGGCCGATATCCCGGACATTGATTTCGGCAAATATCACGCCTTGATTATCGGCAACAACAATTACCAGTTCCTGCCCAAGCTGAAAACGGCGGCCAACGATGCCCGCGCCATCGCCCAGGTGTTGAGGGACGATTACGGCTTCGAAGTGACGCTGTTGCTCAACGCCGAGCGCGTCGACATGATCGACGCGCATTTCAGGCCTGCGGAGTTGATCCATGTCGGACGTGTCGGCTGGAGACGATCCGTCTGAAACAGGTGGTAGGCCGGAAACGGCAGCGCATCCAGATCTGGCGGCGCCGTGGCCTTGCCGTTGTTTACGATCCCGCTGTCCTCGGAGACGATTCCGGGCTTGCGATAGACCAGCCCGGGCAAACGATCGCGAACCTCGGGATTG
>JADFNT010000373.1 GCA_022563215.1 Pseudomonadota bacterium | reverse complement strand
GGCGAAGATAACAGATCGGGCGGCGGGGGTGAATTGGCGTCCTGGCCTTCCGTAAAACAGTCCTGGGGGAGGATGGGGCGCGAATCGCTTCCTTGGAATCGCTTCAGGTTTGTTTGATCGCGCCATTTTTTTCGGGGTTTTGTCGTTTCATTTCCGGAACAAATACCGCCTGGAAAAACAGTGTTGAATCAAACGTTTAGGGGTGAAAAAGAGGAAATATCGCGGTTTTGAAATGGATTTCGGACTTGCGTGAATCATTGATTCTGAATTAGGAATGTCCAGGGGGACGAACCATGACCGGGCATATCCAGTTCGAGAAATTAGTCGATCGCACCTACGACGAAACCCTGGCGCTTCTGGAAGAAGCCAGGGATTACACCCTTTTTGACCGCCCGGAAGACATCCGGGGCAGGAACGGGCCCGAGATCTTGCGGATCACCGGCGAACAATTTCGCCTGACCGCCCGGTTGAGCGGGGTCATGGCCTGGCTGATGGTCCGGAAGGCCGTGGCGGCGGGGGAAATGACGGCCGTCCAGGCCGAAACCGGCCCGTGCCACCTGTCGGACCAAGAGGTTTGCATGACCGATAGCCGCGCCAAGGACATGGATTGGCCGCCCCGTTTGGGTGCCATGCTGAACCGCAGCCGCGATCTTTACGGCCGGGTCGCCAAGATGGACCGGATGGCGACGCGCCTGTTGGCCAAGGTCGGATGACCGCGGACGCCTGAACGCGGGCCCTTAAACGGGCAAGCCTGGAGTGCGATCGTTTCAAATTTCTACAATTTGAAACGTGAATCGCCCTCTAACTTTTATAATTAGGGGCTGATTCACGTCTTGGATCGAATTGATCCAAGACGATCAGGCCCTAGGCGAACGAAAACGGGCCACGGCATTTATGCCGTGGCCCGCGCCTTTGGGATGGTTTTTCAGTAAGGTCTTAGTCGTCGGTCATGAACTTCTCGATCTCGGCCTGGAGCGTTTCCGACTGCTTGGAAAGCTCGTTGGCCGCTTCGAGAACCTGGGCCGAGGATTCGCCGGTCTCCGTCGCCGCCTTCTGGACCTCGGTGATGTTCGTCGTCACTTCCTGGGTGCCGGTGGCGGCCTCCTGGACGTTTCTGGCGATCTCCTGCGTGGCGGCGCCTTGTTCCTCGACGGCGGACGCGATGGCGGTGGCGATCTCGTTGACCTGGCTGATGGTCTCGCCGATGCCCTTGATCGCCGTCACCGCGTTTCCGGTGGCGTTTTGGATCGCCGAGATCTGGGCGCTGATATCGCCGGTGGCTTTGGCGGTCTGGCTGGCCAGCGATTTCACTTCGTTGGCGACGACGGCGAAGCCCTTGCCGGCGTCACCGGCCCTGGCCGCCTCGATGGTGGCGTTCAGCGCCAGCAAGTTGGTCTGGGCCGCGATGTCGCTGATCAACTCCACGACCTCGCCGATCTTGTCGGCGGCTTCCGCCAGTTCCTCGACCGATTTGTTGGTCGCCTCGGCCTCCGCCGCCGCGGTCTGGGCGATGTTGGACGATTCCGTGACCTGGCGGCCGACCTCTTCGATCGAACTCGACAGTTCTTCCGCCGCCGAAGCCACCGTCTGCACGTTGGCCGAAGCCTGTTCGGCGGCCGCGGCCACGGCAGCGGATTGCTGCGTCGTCTGTTCGGCGGTCGCCGACAGGCTCTGGGCGGTGTTTTGCAACTGGGTCGAGGCCGAGGAGACGATCTCGGTCACTTCCTTGACGTTTTTGGCCATCTGCACCTGGGCGGTGACGACGTTCCAGGCCAGCATGGGGCCGAGGTAATACCCGGTGTCGTCGACGATGGCGGAAACATCCAGGGACAACGTCTCGTCGCCCAGCTTGATCTTGGCCTTGTGCGGCAGGTTGTTGGGATCCGCCAGTATCCTGCGTTGATGCGACGGGTCCTTGTGGAAGATGTCTATGCACTGACCAAGCAAATCCTTGGCCTTGCAGGGCAGGAGGCTTTCCAGAGGCTGCAGGGTATTGATGCTGGTCTGGTTGATGAAGTTGATCTCCAAGGTTTTGGGATCGGCCATCATGATGTTGATGGGCATGTTGTCGACCATGATCTTCAGCTGCTCGCGCTCGGTGACGACGTCCCAGTTGAGCACCAGGCTATGCGGCTCGCCATGCGGGTCCTTCCAGACGTCGATGTAAAGCTCGAGCATGTGCGGCCCGAGCCGGATGATCGCCTTATGCGGGAAGGTGGAGGGGTCGGCCAGCATCTGGCGTTGATGCGCCGGGTTCTTGTGGAAGATGTCGATGCA
>JADFNT010000047.1 GCA_022563215.1 Pseudomonadota bacterium | reverse complement strand
TACCCCGCCGCCATTAAAGAATATCAAAAAGCACTGAAACTGAATTCTGAGTTTCCGCAGCTGCCAATAATTTGGGGATCATCTATTTTCGATTTGATCAGTTTAATGAAGCGAGAAAGGCTTTTGAGCATGCCGTTTCCTGGTCGGATATCACGGCGAAATACCACTTTAATCTCGGCACAGCCTATGCCCGTCTTGGGGCTGTAAAAAAAGCCGGCGCGCAATGGGAAAGAACCTTGATGTTAGATTCGCATCATAGAAAAGCACGTATTTTTTTGGAAGCTTTGAAAAATCAGAAGTCACTATTTTAAAAGATATTATCACCAAAAGTAACTCGTTAAAGCAGTTAATGATCGTGTTTTTAGTCAGTTTGACTTCGACGGTAAATATGCCTGTTTTGTGGGTGATTCAAATGGAACCGATAATGGTCTGAAATTAAAAAAGGAAGAGGGATACTATGGCGAGCGTCACGTTAAAAAATATTCATAAAGTATACGACAATGATGTGGTTGCCGTGCAAAACTTTAATCTTGATATTGCTGACAAGGAATTCATGGTGATTGTCGGCCCAAGCGGTTGCGGCAAAACGACCACCATACTCATCATCGCGGGCTTGCTGTTCCCCGACGAGGGCAGCGTGGTCATGGACGGCAAGGACAAGACCCCCGGGCGCCACGGCGGCGATATGCGCCTGATCATGGGCAAGGGCAGGGACGTGCGTTTGATGACCATCTACGGCTATGCCCGCCTGGTCGCCTATACCAGCGACCTGAAACTCGTCGCCGATATCCTGGAGCGGTTCGAAGTCAAGGACGGCCGCGAATTCACCCTCACCCTCCGCCCCGGACACAAGTGGTCCGACGGCCAGCCCTTCACCGCCGAGGACTTCCGCTATTACTGGGAAGACATGGCGACCAACAAGAAGTTGTCGCCCCTGGGTCCGCGCAAGAAGCTGCTGGTCGGTAAGGAGCTGCCGGAATTCAGGGTCATCGACGAAAGGACCGTGCGTTACACCTGGTCCCGGCCCAATCCATTTTTCCTGGCCGGGATGGCCAGCGCGGCGCCTTTATTCATCTATCGCCCGGCCCACTATATGAAACGCTTTCACGCCCGCTATTCGGACGCCGCAGGGCTGAAAAAGATGGCCGAAAAAGAGCGTCTCATGGACTGGTCGGCGCTGCATCAGTCCAAGGACCGCATGTATACCCTGGATAATCCGGAAATGCCGACGCTGCAACCGTGGATGAACACCACCAAACCGCCCTCGCAGCGGTTCGTGTTCGTGCGCAATCCTTTCTTCCACCGCGTCGACGCCGCCGGGCGCCAGCTTCCCTACATCGACCGGGTGATCATGAACATCAGCCTTCGCGACCTGATCCCGGCCAAGACCGGGGCCGGGGAATCGGACCTTCAAAGCCGCTACATCGCCTTCGAGGACTACACCTTCCTGAAGGAAAGCGAGAAACGCTACGACCAGTCGGTCTACCTGTGGCGCACGGTGAAGGGGTCCCATATCGCCATTTACCCCAACCTCAACACCAAGGATAAGGTGTGGCGAAAAATCCTCAGGGACGTGCGGTTCCGCCGCGCCCTGTCGCTGGCCATCGACCGCAACGAAATCAACCAGGTCGCCTATTTCGGGCTGGCCCGGGGCGGCAACAATTCGATCATCGAGGAAAGCCCCTTGTTCCGGCCCGAATACCGGACCCTGTGGGCCGGCTTCGACCTGGCAAGGGCCAACCGGCTGCTCGATGAGATGGGGCTGGACAAGAAAGACGGCGACGGCATCCGCTTGCTGCCCGATGGCCGTTCGGCGGTCATTGCTATCGATACGTCGGGCGAAAAAACGGAAATCACCGATATCCTGGAATTGATCCACGACACGTGGCTGAAAGCCGGGATCAAAATGCTGCCCCGGCCGGCCCAGCGCGATATCTTCCGCAACCGGGTGTTTTCCGGCGATTCCAAGATGGCCGTCTGGTCGGGCCTGTCCAACGGGATACCGACGGCGGATATGGCGCCCGATGAATTCGTCCCCACCCGCCAGTACCAATTGCAATGGCCGAAGTGGGGCAAATTCATGGAAACCAACGGCAAGGCGGGGGAACCCCCTGACTTGCCCGAAGCCAAGCAGCTTCTCGACCTGATGTCGGCCTGGAACAACGCCTCCGGTCTTTCCGAGCAGGAAGAGATCTGGCACCGCATTCTCAAGATCCACTCCGAACAGGTCTTTTCCATCGGCATCATCAACCGCACCCTGCAGCCGGTGGTCGTCAACAACCGCCTCAGAAACGTTCCCGTCGAAGGCTTCCACAACTGGAACCCGGGGGCCTATTTCGGGATTTACCGGCCCGATACCTTCTGGTTCGCGGTTAAGGGCCAAGGCAAGGGCAAGGGTTAAAACGGACACCGCCGCATGATCACCTACATTATTCGCCGAGTGTTGTTAATGATCCCGACGCTGCTGGTGATCAGCCTGCTGGTTTTCATCATCATCGAGCTGCCGCCCGGCGATTACATCGAAAGCTACATCGCCCAGCTTGAAGCCCAGGGCGAACAAGCCAATCCGGAACTGCTGAATTTCCTGCGCCAGCAATACGGCCTCGAAAAGCCGGCCTATGAACGCTACTTCGGCTGGGTCACGGGCATGGTGCAGGGCGATTTCGGCTTCTCCTTCGAATACCGCATGCCGGTGTCGGAAGTGATCGGCGACCGGCTGTTGCTGACCATCCTGATTTCCATCGCCACCATCATGTTCACCTGGATCATCGCCTTCCCCATCGCCCTCTATTCGGCCACCCATCAATACAGTTGGGGCGATTACGGCCTGACCCTGCTGGGGTTGCTGGGGCTGGCGACGCCGAACTTCCTGCTCGCCCTGATCATGCTCTATTTCGCCAATGTGGTGTTCGGGACCTCCATCGGCGGCCTGATGGACCCGGAATACCTGGACATGCCCTGGTCCGTGGACAAGGCGGTATCGGTGCTGGAGCACCTGTGGGTGCCGGTCGTCGTCATCGGCACCGCCGGGACCGCCGGCATGATCCGCAGGCTTAGGGCCAACCTGCTGGACGAGCTCGGAAAACATTACGTCACCGCGGCGCGCGCCAAGGGGCTGCCGGGTTATAAGGTGCTGATCAAGTATCCGCTCCGCGTCGCCATCAACTTCATGGTCGGCGACATCGGCCACCTGCTGCCGAGCGTTATTTCCGGCGCCGAACTGGTGGCCATCGTGCTGTCGCTGCCGACGACGGGGCCGATCCTGATTTCGGCCCTGCAAAGCCAGGACATGTACCTTGCCGGGTCGTTCCTGATGTTCCTGTCGATGCTGACGGTGGTTGGGGTGCTGATTTCCGACATCGCCTTGACCTTTCTGGACCCGCGCATCCGTCTTGACCAGGGGGCGGAACGATGACCACGCCGAACAGCCCCGACGTGTCGCTGCGGCACTTCGTCTCGACGGAGCCGTTCGATCCCAAGGCGGTGACCAAAATCGCCCCCGAACTGGAACGCTATTTCCTGGCCTCGCAGTGGAAGCTCATGTGGTGGAAGCTGAAATGGCACCGGCTGGCGGTTTTTTCCGGTCTTTTCCTGTTGGTGCTTTACGGGACCACCCTGTTCAGCGAATTCCTCGCTCCCTATGACAACCATACCCGCGATATCGGCCATATCTACGCGCCGCCGCAATCCGTTCACCTGTTCCACGACGGCGAATTCATCGGCCCCTTCGTCTATGGGATTGATTACAAGCTCAACATGGTCAATCTGAAACGCGAATACACGGACAACCCCAACAAGATCCAGCGCATCCGGTTTTTCTGCCAGGGCGACGAATATGACTTCTGGGGCATCACCACCGGCCGCCTGCACCTGATCTGCCCGGCCGAAGGCGGGACCCTTTTCCTGCTCGGCACCGACCGCCTGGGACGCGACATGCTGTCGCGGATCATCTACGGGTCGCGGATCTCGCTGACCATCGGGCTGGTGGGGATCACCCTCAGCTTCTTCCTGGGCATGATCGTCGGCGGCATAGCCGGGTATTTCGGCGGTCTGATCGACATCATCATCCAGCGGATCATCGAAATCATGCAGTCGTTCCCCCAGATTCCGCTGTGGATGGCGTTGTCGGCGATCATGCCGCTGACGTGGAGCCCGCTGGTGATCTATCTGGCCATCACCATCATCCTGGCCATGCTCGAATGGACCAGCCTGGCGCGCGCCGTCCGCTCGAAGCTGTTCTCGTTGCGCGAAGAGGAATTCTGCACCGCGGCCAAGCTCATGGGGGCGAAGCCGTCGCGTATCATCGGGCGCCATCTTCTGCCCGGGTTCATGAGCTATCTGATCGCCTCGGCCACGCTTTCCATTCCGACCATGATCCTGGGCGAAACGGCGCTCAGCTTCTTAGGGATCGGCCTGCGGGCGCCGATCACCAGTTGGGGGGTGTTGCTGAACGAGGCCCAGAACATCAACATCGTCGTGCTCTATCCGTGGCTGATGCTGCCGGTGGTGCCGGTGATCCTGACGATCCTGGCCTTCAGCCTTTTTGGCGACGGGCTCAGGGACGCCGCCGATCCATATAAATAAAAAGGGAACGCATTCGCGATTATATACTTGACTGACAAATGAAAGATTCGCATATCCATAGCCGACAGGCCGGCGACGTTGAGATCACTTCCCAGATGACGGAGGCGGGGTTGGATGCGCTTTATCAGTATGAAACCGATGAGGTGATGGCTAATGCCACGTCGGTAGTTAAGACTATTTTTTCTTCGATGCTTTTAGCTTCTGTTCAACCTCGATCTTAAGGAGCTGCATTCTCTCGCTCATCAAATCGATGCCTTTGATGAGTTTGAGTAGGGTCTCCTTGCGAATTTGCGCTCCCTTGGGATCAATTCTGGCCTTTCGCCCTCGCGGGAACCCAGGTGGGATGTCGTGTATCCAAGACGTAAATTACAATACAGGGTGTTTCGCTTGGGGGTCTTTTATCCAGACCCCGTGGCATAGGGCGTCCCGATAGAATTTGAAATTTTTAAGGGCTTTCCCCAGTTCTTTTAGATCGGCGGAAACCGTAATTCCGTGAATCGATAAAAGGTCCGCGATCATTGTCATGTAGTCTGCGCTTCTTGGTTCGCGGATCGCTACGCGCCCCTCTTTCTGTCCGACTTCGAGGATTGCATAACAGACTTGGCGGATTTCCCACTCAAGGAGCGCGTGCTTTGTTACAATTCTCCCGATTTGCCTTGTAAGCTCTTGTGGAATCCGGCGACGGATAGGATGCATTTGCATGTCTGAAACCCCCAAAGGTCAAGACGAAGAACTAACCGAAGAAGAAATTGAACGGCGCCGCGATGAGATCGCCAGGCGGATGCTCAACACGCCGCCAAAGCCGCATAAGCAAAAGGACAATAAGCTAAATGAGCCCAGTGAAAAATCTCGTAACTAGATCAGCTTCAGCCCTTTCTGAGATTTCATTTGATCCTCAGCCTTACGAAGTCCATCACATACGACTTGTAGGTCTTTCTGCGGGATCACGAGATGCGTCACCGTTCCGTCTTGATGGCGACCACCTAAAATCAATGCGTTCTGTGCCAAGTCGCTGCCAAACTCCCATTCAGAAACTCGTTTGATTTCTGCAACCTCAACAGACCCGACTTTTCGGTATGTCGGGTCTGTTTTTGAGCGCTCTTGATGGCAAAGCCCCTCAATCTGTACAAGAGCATCAATGATTTTTCGTAACTGGGTAAGTTCGCAGAAAAAAGCAGCTTCGCTTTTGTCTTCAAATTCGAAAGTGAAGTAGGCGCGATGCCCGCCATCACGAAATCCACCCTTATCAAGTTTTTTGATGGTAGGGCCGACTATATCATTCATCGCTATCCTCCACGCCCTCTACTAAAGCGCGAAGCATAGCGCGAAATTGTTTTCGCGTCAGTTTTGGCTTGGAAGTCCTACCCGAGACTAGTCCGCCGATAGGTGAGGCGCTTCCCCTCGGCTTGCTTGTGGGCGAGATCGGCGCGATCCGCGTCCTCTAGATCGCGGGTGCTGTATCTGAAATCAAACTCGTTGATGTAGCGTTGCAGGTGCTTGTCGGCACAGTGTTGATAGACGCCACGCATACCGCGCTTAAAGATCGAGAAGTAGTTCTCAACCTTGTTGGTGGACTCGCCAGAGGGGCCGACGTATTGGCCGCGAATATGAATCACAGTCTTATGGTCCGCAAATTCCTCGCCAACCTGCTTGTAGATGCGGGACTCGTCGGTATGCAGTTCCGTTTCGCGGCGGACGTTGGTAACGAGTATCTGGCGCACGGTCTTGGCATTGGCTCGGGCGACGTGAAAGGATCGGGCCTTGCCATCGGTGATAAGCGACACGATTGCATGTTTATGTCCCGAGCCCCCGCGCCTGCGTGTCGCGCCTTTCTTTTGGCCGTAATAGGTTTCATCCGCTTGCACGGCGGAACCAGGCCCGCCCATAGGTGAAGGGTTGTCGTCTCGCATGGCTTCGCGGATACGGTGCGACATGAACCACGCACTCTTGTAGGTGATGCCGAGCATCCTATGGAGTTGATGCGCGGAAATGCCTTTCTTCGACGCGGCCATGAGATGCATGGCCATCACCCATTTATGCAGGGGGATATGACTGCGCTCGTAAATGGTGCCGACGCGGACAGTGAATTTGTCCTGGCAGTCGGTACAGTAATACCATCCAGGCCCCATAGACTTGCCGCGCACGGGACGCACGGTAGACAATTGCCCGCAAAAGGCACAGACAGGACCATCCGGCCAACGGATTTTCTCAAGGTATTTGCGGGCCGCGTCCTCGTTGTGGAACCTAGGATTCGATAAATCACACATTTCATTAACTCCAACTGATTGAAGTGATTATATGATAGTGGCTCACGTCAATCAAGTATATAATCGCCAACGCATTCCTTAGTTGTTTAAATTGTGCATGGTTTCGGGATAGTCTTGCGGTGGTTCAAAAGGGTGATTGAGAACACTCTGTGAACCCGTTCATAGAAGGCGCTCATAAACTCAATTATAAGCCTTCATGAGCGGACAATGAGGGAACCCAGGGAAGTGACCGAACGTCTTAACGCCAAGCGGTTGATGATCTACAGCCATGACACCTTCGGTCTTGGCCATCTGCGGCGTTGCCGGGCCATCGCCCATTCCCTGGTCGAGCGGTTCAAGGGCCTGACCATCCTGATTCTGTCGGGCTCGCCGATCATCGCCAACTTCGATTTCCGCGCCCGGGTGGACTTCATCCGCATCCCCGGCGTGATCAAGCTCTTTAACGGCGAATACACTTCCCTCGGGCTCAAAATCGACCTCAAGGATACCCTGTCGATCCGGGAATCCATCATCCGCAACACGACCCGGGAATTCGCCCCCGATCTGTTTCTGGTCGACAAGGAGCCGCTGGGCCTGAAAGGGGAGATGACCGATACGCTGCGCATGCTCAAGGGCACCGCCACCAAGACCATCTTAGGGCTCCGCGATATCATGGACGAGCCGACGCTGCTGAAGCGGGAATGGGCCGGCCGCGACATGCTGAGCGCGATGGACGACCTGTACGACGAGATCTGGATTTACGGCCTCGAGGAATTCTTCAATCCCCTGGCGACCATGGACGTGACCCCGGCGCTCAGGGACAAGATGATCTACACCGGCTATTTGCCGCGCTCCCTGCCCAAGGAGCACAACCCGCTGGAAAAGCTGGAGATGGAAGAGCCCTACATCCTGGTCACGCCGGGCGGCGGCGGCGACGGCGCGACGATGGTCGATTGGGTGATGCGCGCCTATGAGGGCGATGATGCGCTGCCTTCCGGGGCGTTGATGGTGCTGGGCCCGTTCATGCCGCCGGAATTCAGGGCCGAATTCATGGACCGGGCCGCCAAATTGGACCGGGTCGAGGTGATTTCCTTCGATTCCCGCATGGAAGTGCTGATGGCGAATTCCGTCGGCGTCATTTCCATGGGCGGCTACAACACGTTTTGCGAAATCCTGTCCTACGATAAACGCGCGCTCGTCATCCCCCGGATGGAACCGAGAAAGGAACAGCTTTACCGCGCCTCCCGGGCCCAGGAACTGGGCCTGTCGAAGATGCTGATCCCGGACGGCGACCTCGATACACGGACCATGGTCGAGGCGCTCAGGAACCTGCCCGATCAGAACAAGCCGTCAGAGTCCCTGCTGCCGGGCATGCTCGACGGGCTCGACCGCATCGGCGCCCTGGTGCGCAGCAGCGTCGAGGACGAGGACGGGATCCAACGGCCGTTGCGCGCCTTGTGGTCATAAGTGTCCGCCGCCGTCGTCTTTGTTCTCAAGGGTTACCCGCGGTTGTCGGAGACGTACATCGCCCAGGAAATCCTGGCCCTCGAACAGCGCGGGCTGGATATCCGGATCGCCTCCATCCGCCGGCCCACCGACGCCGAACACCACCCCATTCATGACGACATCAAGGCCCCGGTCACCTATTTGCCGGAATTTCCCGCCCTCGAACCTCTCAGGGTCTTCCGGGCCTTGAAAGGACTGCATTCCCGGCCCGGTTTCCTGACCGCCCGGGGGCAATGGCTGCGCGACCTCCGCCGCGGCCCGACCCCGGCCCGGGCCCGAAGTTTCGCCCAGGCCCTGGTCCTGGCCCATGAAGCGGCGCCGGGGGCATCCCGGCTGCATGCCCATTTCCTGCATACCCCGGCTTCGGTGGCGTGGTATGCGGCGATGATGCTGGACATCCCCTGGAGCTGTTCGGCCCACGCCCGCGACATCTGGACGACGCCGGTGTGGGAAAAAACAGAGAAGCTAAAAACCGCCGACTGGCTGGTCACCTGCACCGCCCACGGGCAGCAGTACCTGAACGCACTGGCCGCCCTGGCTGGCCGCCCGGACGCGGTTGAATTGGTCTATCACGGCCTCGACCTGGGGCGCTTTCCGCCGCCGGATTTCTCCTCCGCCAAGCGCGACGGCGGCTCGGAAAAAGACCCGGTGGTCATCCTGTCGGTCGGCCGGACGGTCGAAAAGAAAGGAAACGG
>JADFNT010000372.1 GCA_022563215.1 Pseudomonadota bacterium | reverse complement strand
CAGAGTCGTGGTGACTACATTATTTACGCGGTGGTCGTGATCGTCATAGCCATTGGGACCTGGAACCTGGATTGGTGGCAAGAGCCTGTGGATGAACAGGCCATCAAGATCAGATCGCTGGTTGTATTGCCGCTTGATAACCTGATGAACGACCCTGAGCAGACGTACTTTGTCAGTGGCATGCACGAAGCACTGATCACGGAGCTATCCAAGATCGAAACGCAGCAGATGCGCTTGATTGATCGGATCAAAGAACGACTGCCAGCCATTCGGGTCGATGGAAAGTCATTGGCGGATCACATCAAGAGGCCGGAGGTAACCGTTGAGGACGTGCAGACCTGGTTGTGATCGGACAGCCGAGAGCCCCTGGATACAACAGCAATCCGGCAAGTACAGATCGACGCCAGGTACGCCGGATACATTATCCGTCAGCAGCGGCAGATTGATCGATTCAAACGTCTTGCCGCTCGTGCTCTCTTGCCACTCGCCACCGATAAAAAGTCCCTTCGGTGTAAAGCCTAGATCGGGAGCTTTCATAAGGAACCTCTCTGCAATTTTTCGCGATTCGGTGTGGGGTGACTTAGAAAACGACCGGTGCCCATTATAGCTAAACCCAGAAAACAGATGAATTCGCCCTCGAATACCTCAAGCGAGATGTCTTTCAGCGCCGTGAAGTCGCCGAACATCTTGGTCAGGTTCTCAACCTTGAGATAAACGTCCTTGCCAGTCACCGGTTCCCCCTGAACTTTTGAAAAAAGCAAACCCCAACCGCCCGGTCAAAGGGGACGGCTGGGGTGCTTTAAGGCTTTCTTGCGCCGGAAGCGTTATTTCTTCTTCGGCTCCGACTTGGCGTCGAATTTATCACGCCATTTGTTGAGAATGCGGATGCGGTTTTTGGCCGCCCAGGCGAAGTCGTTCTTGATCATCTTCGACAGGATTCCCGGCGGGAAGTGCTTCACCGGCTTGGCGATGCCGGGCATGGCGACGACTGCGTATTCCCGGTTGTAGATCACCATCGCCTTCTTCGTAACCGACCAGTCGGCCAAGGCGCGTGCGGCCTTGAGATTCTTGGTGTTCTTGACGATGGCGAATGATTCCAAGTCCCAGCCGATACCTTCAATGGGCGCGATGATTTCGATCGGGGCGCCCGCGCTCTTGGACTTGGCGCCGCGATAGGCGAAAGAAATGCCGATCGGAATTTCGCCGCGCGCCGCCAGTTTGCACGGCTTGGAGCCCGAATGGGTATAGCGCGCGATGTTGACGTGCAGGGCGTCCATGTATTTCCAGGCTTTTTCCTCGCCCATCAACTGAATCCAGCTCGAAACGTCCAGGAAACCGGTGCCCGAGGAATTCGGGTTCGGCATGATGACGTGGCCCTTGTAGACCGGCTTCGTCAGGTCGGCCCACGACGTCGGCAGCGGCAGCTTGTACTTGCCGGCTTCGACCGTGTTGAAGCAGACGGACGCGATCCAGGCTCGTTGCCCGACCCACTGCGGCGGGTTGTTGACCTGGTCGTAATACAGCTTGTCGAGCTTATCCAGCCCCTTCGGCGCATAGCCCTGGAAATAGCCTTCGTTGCCCAGCATCATCAGGCTGGTGGCGGCCAGGCCCCAGACGATGTCGGCCTTGGGGTTGGCTTTTTCGGCCATCAATTTCGAGGTCACGATGCCGGTGGAATCGCGCACCCACTTGATGTTGATGTCGGGATAATCAGCCTCGAAGGCCTTCTTGAACATGGACAGTTCGTCGGCTTCGATGGCGGTGTAGACTAAGAGGTTGGTCTTGGCGAATGCGCCGCCCAACCCGAGGCCGAGAACCATCAGGCCGCCGGCGAAAACCGCGGTCAGTCTTTTCAATAATTTCGTGAGCATGAATCCTATCTCCCTGGTTTTGGATGCCGGTCCGACATGCCTCTAATCGTTAACCGGCGTTTTGTTCTTTTCGTCGATTACTGTACTGAATCGCAAGCCATGTTGGCAACCGAACCGGCCGCCCGGTGGGGGGAATTTCGATGACAGTTTACAACGCTTATAAGGTCTTTTCCCGGGCCTGGGGGGGCAGGCTCCCCACCGTCCCGGCCGGCGCCGAAAATACCGCCGCTGGCGTCTTTACGGGGCCGCCGGCATAGACTTTTTGATCGAACACGTTCTGCAGGATGAACAGGCCGATGAAACAAACGACGCCGGCGATCAGGGGCGTCACCAACCACCCGGCGCCGATGCCGCCGACCACCCGCCAGCGGATGCCGCGCCCGCCCTTGAGCAGGGCGATGCCGAGCACCGCGCCGACCACGGCCTGG
>JADFNT010000371.1 GCA_022563215.1 Pseudomonadota bacterium | reverse complement strand
CCGCAGATACCCTGTTCTCAGGACTGCTCCCAGCCGTTGCCTCATCTTGACCGACATTTGCCAAATAAGCTCTAAGTTCGCGGAAATCGTACCCCCGGCCCATCGTCGGGAGAACAGATATTTTTCCGCGGCTATTTGATGACCATATTTTTCGGTTCTTTCTGTGCCCGGACGGCCATTTTCCCATATTTTCCGCCATCCAGGGGTACCTCTCCCGTACTTTTCACCTCGCCGTCGATTTCTTCTTCGGCCTACCCCGGAGCGGGTCTTGGTCGCAAATCACCGGTCAGTCCCAAGATTTTCCGGAACAAGTTTCCCGGCACTACCACCTCCGCCAGTTGGAAAGCGGCATAGCGAATATGCAGTGGACGGCTCCCGCCCAACTGCATCGCAATGTCTCTGTCTTGGCTATCAGCGGACCTTCGGCTGGACTATGATTTGCGTCCGCTTTCCCTCAAAAAAGCGGACATGCCGCGGGAAATTCCCGCTCTAGCGATTGGCTTTGCTGAGCGACTTGCGTGAACACTAAGCTGGTACGTAGGGTTGTTGTATCCCATTTTCGGGCTTAGCATAGCCCACTCTCCGTTGTTACCGTGTTGTATAAAAGCAAAATCGGGGAAGTAACCCCATAGAATATATGAAATTAGCGTTGTATCGCATTGTATAGTTAGTTTAAGTAATTTAATCGATAACGCTTTGATTTTGTATAGAATTTCATATCGGATACTGAGGATTTATTAAGCGTTCTTGCTCAAGCGTTCGATCCTTGTTTTGGGCCCATAGCCGCCGGTCCCTGCCGGCCCGGGAGGATAACATGCAAATGCTGAAGGGCCTTGTCATCGGTTTGGGGGTGTTGATTTTGCTCGGCATGACGCTGCTGGTTTACGGCTTTTACCAAAAGGCCAACAATCCCGGCTGGCGGATGTTTTCCTCGCCAAGCGCCACCGGGGCGGCCGGGCCAGCGGCGCCCTTCGGCAAGCTCAACCTGAAACTGCCGGAAGGGTGCGTGATCGGGCGCGTCACCCCCGACGGCGATCGCGCCTATATCAAGGTCCGCCCCGACGGCGCCAAAAGGGGCAGGCCCCAGGCCGGGCCGTGCAACCGCATCGTCGTCATCGACGTGGTCCGCGGTCAAATCCTCGGCACCATCAAGCCCGGCCCGTGAACCGCCCGTGATCCGCCTGCCCGATCCGATTTTACAGACCATCTCCCATGAGGCCGAGGACGCCTATCCGATGGAATGCTGCGGGCTGTTCGCCGGCAGGCGCGAAGACGCCGGGGGCGATGTCCTGATCACCCGCGTCCAGCCCAGCCCCAACGTCGCCGACGGCGACCGCCGCAAAAGCTTCCTGGTCGACGCCAAAATCCAGTTCGACATGATGCGTGAACTCGGCGACGGGCCGGAACGGATCGTCGGCCACTACCATTCCCATCCGGACCACGCGGCCCGGCCGTCGGACCGTGACAAGCAATCGGTTTACTACCCGGACCACGTTTGGGTGATTATCGGCGTCGAGGATGGCCACACCAAGGAAGTCGCGGCTTTTTTGTTCGACCAGGCCGCCGACCGATTCCGCCATGTCGACATCGTTACCGGCAACACTTGATACAGGAGCCCCCCTTTGAACTTCGCTTCCGACAACATCACCGGCGCGGCGCCGGAAATCCTCGACGCCATCCAGGCCGGCAACGACGGCGCGCTGCTGCCGTACGGCAACGACGACGTCACCCGCGCCGCCGAAGCCAAGGTCGCCCGGGTTTTCGAGACCGAGGCGGAGGTGTTTTTCGTCGCCACCGGGACGGCGGCCAATGCGCTGGCGCTTTCGGCGGCGACACCGCCGTGGGGAGTGATTTTCTGCCACTCAGGCGCCCATATCAACGACACCGAAGCGGCGGCGCCGGAGTTCTTTACCGGCGGCGCCAAGCTGATCGCCATCGACGGCGAAGACGGCAAAATCGCCGCCGCCGCCCTCGAGGCGGCGATCGCCGGAGCGCAGGTCGGCAACGTCCATCACGCGCAGCCGGCGGCCGTTTCGATCACCCAGGCGACCGAGGCCGGCACCCTTTACGGCGTCGATGAGGTCGCCGCCATTTCCGCCGTCTGCCGGGATCATGATCTTAAACTGCACATGGACGGGGCCCGGTTCGCCAACGCCGTGGCTGCGCTCGGCTGTTCGGCGGCCGAAGCGAGCTGGAAGGCGGGCGTCGACGTGCTCAGTTTCGGCGCCACCAAGAACGGCGCCCTGACGGCCGAGGCGGTGGTGCTGTTCGACAAGGACCTGGCCCGGGACTTGGGCCACCG
>JADFNT010000370.1 GCA_022563215.1 Pseudomonadota bacterium | reverse complement strand
CCCAATGTATTTCCTGATCGCAAGCTGGGGGCACGAGAACAAAGCCTATGCGGCAATGAAGTTCTTCCTGTTCACCCAGATCAGCGGCTTGGTGATGCTAATCGCAATACTCGCTCTTGTTTTGGCAAATGCCAATCAGACCGGGGCACTGACATTCAGCTATTTTGATCTGCTGGGGCACGACCTGCCTGAGAATTTATCATTCCTCATAATGTGCGGTTTTTTTATTGCCTTTATCGTCAAGTTGCCGCGTTTCCCCTTTCACCCCTGGCTGGCTGACGCCCATACCCCGGACGAAGTCCACCATTCCCGGTTGGCGGATCCGTTTCAGGCGTTCGGCGGCGAGGATGGCTTGGACCTTTGCGACGCTTTCGTCCACATCCTCATTGACGACGATGTAGTCGTATTCGTTCCAATGGCTCATTTCCGAAGTCGCCTTGGCCATGCGTTTCTTGACCACCTCGTCGGAATCCTGAGCGCGGGTATGGAGACGGCGTTCAAGCTCCTCGATTGACGGCGGTAGGATAAAAACGCTGACCAAGTCCTTGGGGGCATTCGACGCCAGTTGCTGGGTGCCCTGCCAATCGACGTCGAACAGCACGTCCCGGCCTTGCTTGAGGATTTCCTCGACCGGTCCTTTCGGGGTGCCGTAGGAATTCTCGAAAACCGTGGCGTACTCCAGGAACTCAGCAGCGGCGGTCATTTGTTCAAACTTTTCCTGATCGACGAAGATATAGTCCTCGCCGTCGGTCTCGCCGGGGCGTATCGGCCGGGTGGTCACCGACACCGACATGGAGATGTCCGGATCGCGATTCAGCAGCGCCCTCGAAATCGTCGACTTGCCGGCCCCGGACGGCGACGACAGGACCAGCATCAGGCCGCGCCGGGAAATGGTGACGGCACCGGAATCTTTATCGTTACTCAATATTCTGTACCTGCTCGCGGAATTGCTCGATGGTCGCCTTCAGGTCGAGCCCGATCCGGGTCAGCTCAATGTCCTGGGACTTCGAGCATAGGGTATTGGCCTCGCGGTTGAACTCCTGACACAGGAAATCGAGCTTGCGCCCGACGCCGCCGTCGGCGGTCATCAGGCCGCGGGCCGCCTCCAGGTGGGCGTCGAGGCGATCCAACTCCTCGCGCAGGTCGGCCTTGCTCACCAGAAGCGCCGTCTCCTGGGCCAGCCGTTCCTCGGACAACGCCGGCATATCGTCAAGCAGCGCCTGGACCTGGGTTTTCAGTTTCTCGTGGATGGCCTGGGGCTGGGCGGCGGCCAGCTTTTCCGCTTCGCCGCACAGCCGGCCGATATCGTCGAGACGTTCGTTGAGCACCGAGGACAGCTTCGATCCCTCGTCGCCGCGCATGGCGGCCAGCGACTCCAGGGCCGAATCCAGGTCGGCCAGAATTTCGCCGTCCAAGGCCTCGCGGTCGTCATCGCCGGGGTCATCCTCGACCGGTTCGATGACCCCCTTGAGGGCCAGCAGGCCGTCGGCGCTGGGCGGGCCGGCATCGGGGACCCGTTTGATGATTTCCGGCAACGTCGCCAGCATTTCGCCGAGCACCACCTGATTGACCCGGTATCCGGATTCGCCCGGGGACGAGCTTATGCTCAGCACCAACGTCACGTTGCCGCGCCGGAACCGCTCCTTGACCCGTTGCCGGGCCGGATGCTCCAGACGCTCGAACCCGCCCGGGACACGGCAGCGGACATCCAGGCCCTTGGCGTTGACGCTTTTGACCTCCCAGGTCCAGGATCGGGAATTCTTCTGGCCGTCTGAGCGGGCGAAACCGGTCATCGATGAAATCGACACGTTGCCTCCGTCTTCGGTTGCCCCGGGAGTCTACGGGGGTCTACGGGAGTTTATACGCTGGCGGGCACCGGCAACAACCGGAACAACTATGCTCTTGGTCCAAACCGCCCTATAACCCCCGTCACCATGTCCGAAAATCCCCTCCCCCCGGGCGCCGTCCTCATCACCGGCGCGTCGAGCGGCATCGGCGAGGCCCTGGCCCATGATTACGCCGGGCCGGGGCGGTTCCTGGCCCTTTCCGGACGCGACGGGGAGCGCTTGCAAACGGTCGCCAAGGCGTGCCGCAAGTTCGGCTCGCAGGTGAACGCCGAAACCGTAGACGTGGCTGAGCGCGACGCCATGGCGCGTTGGATCGAAAGCGTCGACGCCTTAAATCCCCTCGATCTGGTGATCGCCAACGCCGGCATCTCGGCGGGCACCGGCGGCCAGGGCGAAAGCGAATCCCAGGCCCGCGACATCTTCGCCGTCAATATGGCCGGGGTCCTGAATACGGTAT
>JADFNT010000369.1 GCA_022563215.1 Pseudomonadota bacterium | reverse complement strand
CCAGCGGCATGAATAGCAGAAAGTGGAGCGAGTTGAAGAGCATAGGCGGCTGTCGGATCGCTACGTGTCGGACCGCGGCGTCAGGTGCGGCCGCAACATCGTCGCCAGCATGATCGACCAGAACGGCAGGTAGATCAGGTGATAGCGCGCCTGGGCCTGAAACACGGTGTGGATGAGCACGCCCGACGCGAAGACCGCGAGACACAACCACGCCAGGGGTTGCTCGGCAAACATCCGGCCGGCCCGGCGCGCGAACAGCATCGGGGCCAGGATCATGACCAGGAACAACGCGTTCGAGAGCGTATGAACCCCCAGCTTCAGGCCTTGGCCGAGCGCCGGCTTGTCGCCGATGCGCCCGGCCGGAATCTGGTCGGCGCCGATATGGCTCAAGCCGCGCAGGAAGGTCCCGGTGGTGACGACGACGGCCCGGGCGCGGATGTCCTCGCCGCCGGCGGTCCTGACCCCGGCGATGGCGCCGTCGCCGCCGAAGATCAGGTCCTCGACCGCATCGGCCAGGATGTCGAGGCCCGGCTGATTGTTGAGCAGGCCCTGGATCGCCTGTTTGTAAAGTTTGCGGTCGGCCTGGGCGCGGGGGCCCTGGACCGCCGGCCCCTTGGTGCGGTTGAGGATGCGGAACTGAATCCCGGCCTTGTCGATGGCCCGGCCCATGATGCCGTCCAGGGCATCGACCTCGCGCACAAGCTGTCCCTTGGCCAGGCCGCCGATGGCCGGGTTGCAGGACATCTCGCCGATGGTCTCGATGCGGTGGGTCAACAGCAGGGTGCGGGCGCCCAGCCGCGCCGCCGCGGCGGCCGCTTCGCTGCCGGCGTGGCCGCCGCCGATGACGATGACGTCGTATGTTTTCGTCGACAAGGACATGGGCCGGAACTTAGGGTCGGCGCCGAATCAAGTCAATTCCTGTGAAGGCTGGGTCCGGCACGGCGCCGCTTGCACTGTTTCACGTGAAACACCCTGTTAACCATTCGATTCCGTTTTGTTCTTTACGCCAGAGGAGGGGCCATCACTTGCCGATGCAGAAGTCGCGGAAAATAGCGTCCAGCACGTCCTCGACATCGATCCGGCCGGTAATCCTGCCGAGCGCCCGCGCCGCCAGGCGCAGGTCCTCGGCCGCCAGTTCCGGTGTCCTGTCGCTCCCCTTATCGTCCCCCTTTTCGCCGGGGTCCACGGCCAGGAACCGTTCCAGGGCGGCCCGGCATTCCTCCAGCGCCTCGCGGTGCCGGACCCGGGTCAGGGCCGGGGCCTGGGCTGAGGAGACCGAGGTTTCCATGAGCCCGGCGACCCGTTCGGCAGCCGCCGCCAGGAACGCCTCGATACCGTCGCCGGTAAGGGCGGAGATGGCGAGCGCCGGCTGGCCGCCGACTTCGAGCGGCGGGCGCGGGGTTCCGAGGTCGCTTTTGTTGATCACCACCAGGGTATCGGCGTCGACTAGTCCGGCGGTATGGGGGTCCGTTTCCGGCCACGCCTGGCCGTCGAAAACGGCAAGCCGGAGGTCGGCCTCCCGGGCCTTGCCCCGGGCCCGGCGGATGCCTTCGGCTTCGATGTCGTTGCCGTTGTCGTCCCCATCGTCCATGTCCCGGAGCCCCGCCGTGTCGGCGACGATGACTGGGTAGCCGCCGAGGTCCAGATGCACTTCGATCACGTCCCGGGTGGTGCCGGCGGCCGCGGACACGATGGCGGCGTCGCGGCGCGCCAGCAGGTTCAGCAGGCTCGACTTGCCGGCGTTGGGCGGCCCGATGATGGTGATCAGAAGGCCCGAGCGAAGCCTTTCGCCGCGCCGGTTGTCCTTAAGGTGGGCGGCGATTTCACTGACCAGCTTGCCGACCTCTTCGGCCGCCGCCGCTTCGATGGCGCCGGGGCCGCCGGGCAGATCCTCGTCGGAAAAATCGATGCCGGCCTCAATGTGGGCGAGGGCCTTGAGCAGCCGTTCGCGCCAGGATTCGTAAAGCTTTCCGAGCTCCCCCTGAAGCTGCCTCAGGGCTTGGCGGCGTTGGGCCGAGGTTTCGGCCTCGACCAGGTCGGCCAGCCCCTCGGCGGCGGTCAAATCCATCTTGCCGTTCTCGAAGGCGCGGCGGGTGAACTCGCCCGGTTCCGCCATCCGAAGCCCCGGCATGGCGCTTAGGGCTTCGAGCGCCGCCATGACGACGGCGGGGCCGCCGTGGACGTGAAGCTCCGCCACGTCCTCGCCGGTAAAGCTGCCGGGAGCCGGAAACCACAGCGCCAGGCCGTCGTCGATGGCCTCCGAAGTTTCCGGGTCGCTCAGTTTCACCGCCATCGCCCGGCGCGGCTGAGGGG
>JADFNT010000046.1 GCA_022563215.1 Pseudomonadota bacterium | reverse complement strand
ACCACCTTCCTTGGTCAGCCACTCCCGGGTTTCGTCCAGCATATCGTCGATCTGGCTTTCGTCGATGTCGACGCCCTGGGAAAGAATGTATTCGCGGAGCGCGCTTGAAACGTGGTTGTACATTTTCTGCATCAGGTCCGCCGGCATGTTGTCGCGCATGACCAGGGCTTCGTTGAGGGCCCTGTCGCCACCTTCGCTCCGGGCGACCATGTTCTCCATGGCGTTGCGGGAAAGCTCGGCGCCGGCGTTCCCGGCCAGCGACCCCAGGACCCGATCGTTGCCCTTTTCCACCAGCACGTCGGCGACCTGCTCGCTGACCTTTTCGCGGGTGGAGACGGCCATTAAGTGCTCCTGGTTGCACTGCTTGATGATATCGATGAGGTCGGTGTCCTGGAGAACCCCGCTTTTCATCAGCACCGGCCGCGCCACTTCGATTTCGTCGTTGCCGAAATTCTTGATCAGTTCATAAGGGGCGGCGTCGATGTCGGACATGGTTTCCGCCAGATGCTGGCGGACCTTCAACTCCATTTCGATTACCAGGTGCCCCATGACGGCGCCGAAATATTCGACCTCGGTATTGTTCAAGGCGTCCGGGGGCGATTCCAGGAACATGTCGGTGACTTCCCTCAGAAGCTCCTGGCGTCCTTCCGAGGTGGTTTCCTTGGCCAGCCTGGCCAGGTTTTCCAGTTGTTCGAGATTGTTTTCCATGAAGCCTGCCGGCGGCGTCCTTTTAAGAAAACGAAATCTGGTTTCCGGCCTTTGACCGGGTCGGCCGGGGTCTGCCTTCTTCCTCGCCACGACGTCCCGGCGAAGGGAGAACCTTGCGCCCGCGCCCAGGGTAAATGTGTCGTTTTCGGGACTAACGATTATGCCGATGATTTCCCTTCCGGTCCAGAGGAACGGGAGAAAAGGTTGGCATATCTAAAGGAAAATCAGGAGTTTAAGGGAACGCTGGACTTGGCGTTCAGGGTCACGTTCGAGAACGGAATGATCGAGGTGTTGTTGAACTGAATGGCCGACATGAAGGTCTCGAAATTGTAGGTCGCTGTCACCTGCATGATTTGGATGGTGCCCGAGGTGGTCAGGTTCGCGGTGAACGCGTTCACACAAACGGACGCGTTCATGCCGGCACCAGTGCATGACGTCTCCGCCAACGTCGCCACTTGCGTGGTCGTAAGGGTGTTGTCGACCAGGAAGGACCGGGTCGCCTCCTCGGCCGCGAACTGCAGGGTCGCCTTGATCCACATGGCGCGGCTCATGTCGAACAGGCCGACCATCATGGCCAGGAACAAGGGCGCGACGATGGCGAACTCCACCGCCGTGGCGCCAAGCCGGCAGGCGATCATTTTGTCCCACCCCCGGCGCAGCCGGGCAAAGGCGGTTGCCGCCGGTTTTTCGGTCCTTCGATCGAAGGTGGCGGATTTAAATTGCATCTTCTTGGCCTTATTGGGTCCGCACCGTGATGGATTCCACCATATTCTTATCCGACAGGACCATGATCAGATACTTGAAGCTCTTGGTCACGGTCACTTTCGTATAGTACTGGGTCGGGTCGCCGTCAGCGCAGGTGGTGCCGCAGGTCGCCGTGGCATCGATGTCGGCGCAGCGACAAGTGTTGGTTACGGAAACGTCGCTGGTGGTGAGGGACAGGTTGGTTGAATCGACCGTCGTCTGCTGGATGTCGGACGTGGCCTCCCGGTCGCGGATCGCCATTTGGGCGCCGGCCCTGGCGGCGCTTTCCATCTCGATCTTTTGGAAAATTGCCCTGCCGTAATCGGCGACGCTGGTCAAACCGACAACGATCACCGGCAACAAAAGCGCGAATTCCACCGCCGCGGCGCCACGGCGGGACAGCTTCGCCATTGCCGCCAGCCTGCGGGTCAGAAAACGCAGGTGCCGGGAAGTGTTCATCATGTCCTCGAGTATACGATATTTCGGCCTATTTTGTCAGCGCCCGGCGGTTTTCCCGGGTCATTCGACCAACTGGCCGATACCCCCGGCCAGAATGGTCGGAAGGCCGGGGAAGGCGTCGCAGGCACTGCCGAGGGTGCCGGTGCCGGAGAAAGTGACCTTGTCGCCGACGACCTGCAGGCAGGAGCCGCTGATGGTGCCGGTGCCGGTCATCTACACGTCCCCGGAAGGGTTGTAAACGGCGCCTTCGATGGCGCTGGCCGTGGTGCCGGTGAATTTGAAGTCATCGTTGGCGTCGCAACTGGAACTGCGGTAGAAGGCGATGCCGACGAAGTTGCCCGACGTCGGCGCGGTGATGTTGATGTTGCTGGAGCCCGAGATGGTAAGCCCGCCGCAGTTGTTGCTTCCGGTGCTGTCGCCGAAGACGATAACGACCCCGGAGGCGTTGACGGTGCCGCCGCCGGTAACGCGAAAATCGCCCCGGTCGATGTAATAGGTGCCCGACGTCATGGTCAGGGTGCCCCCGGTTGTCTTGATACTGCAAAAGACGCCGTCGCTGATGAGAAGGTCGACGGCCGTGTTGATGGTGCCGCCGTCGATGGCGCAATTGTCGAAATCCGCATCGGTCGGTTTGGTGACCGCCTCTTCATAGGGATCGGTGACCGTCGGCTGGTTGGTCTTGGCGCCCGAGCACGCGGTCGTGGTCGGTGTGCCTTGGACGCCGCCGGCGCTGTAGATGCAGTCGGCCGACATGGTGCCGGTCTGGTTCTTGACCGCGTTGGCGTTGGTCGAATTGGTGGCCATGGTGCAGCCGCTCATGGTCACCGAGTTGGTGGCCCCGGATACGGTCAAGGCGCCCTGTTGGTTGGACGACCCCAGCGCCAGCACGCAGGCCGTTGACGCGCCGGCGACAACGGTGGCCACGGCGCGGCCGTTGATGGTGACGGTATTGTCGGTGAAGAAATAGCCCGAGAAAAGCCGCGTCACGTTCTTGGTCAACAGCACCTCGACGGCGTTGGAGTCGGCGGTGAAGGCGCCGCTGGTCGGGAAGGTGGAATTTACGTCGGCACTGGAATTGTTGATGGCGATCGTCCCGGTGGAGGACGACCAGCCGTTGTTCTCGGCTTCCGCCGTCCCCCTGGCGGTGGCGTTGGTGGTCCGGCTTTCGGCGATTTCGTATGCGGCGGCGATGGCGGCGGCGTCGGCGGCGCCCTGCATGTCGCGCCTGTTGCTGTACCACAGCGCGACCTCGACGGCGAGGCCGAGGAACCCCAGCATCACCGGCAGCATGAGGGCGAACATGATGATGATGACGCCGCGGCGGTCATCGGCCAGGCGGGTCGGGACCGGGGACGGAAAAAACCGCCGCCACGGGCCGGACAAGGCGAACAGGACGGCTTTAGCATCTTTCGAGCGTCCGTCGTCTTTCATCGTTTCGGGCATGGGAGCGCAACGATCCTTCATGTCAGATTTCTCCCGGCGGCCGTCGAACTTTGGTGCCGCCAAAACGGCCACGGCGGTCTTGCGGCGGCCACCCCGGAACGGCATCGAAGCCCCAGGGCGCTACGTGGGCGCCACGGACAATATGTTGGCGCCCGGTGTCGGCGCCCGGGGGGGCAATGTTAAAAAACAATCTCCTTTCCGGGACATTAACATCTTAAGCCGTATCACCGGCCATCTTCAGTGACGCCGGTCACAGTTTTCAAGAAATCCTTTATAACCAAATGCTTGCCAGGGACGCAAAGGAATATCCGCCGCCCGACGCCGGTTGGCATACTTGTTTATCGGCCCCATTTCCCATATGACACTCAAAGACCCTGGCCGGGGGGCCGGGGCAGGTTGAATGCGAACCGGGAGCCACCTTCATCGATGACAGTTCCGGCTTTTAAGAAAACCCTGGCGGTGTGCCTGGTCCTGGCCCTGGCGGGCGGGTGCGCGTCCGCGGCCAAAGATGAATCCAAGATTCTGTTCGGGTTCTTGAACAAAGCCGCCGTCAGCTCCGAACTGAGCGGCGATCACGTTTCCGCGGCCAATCATTACCAGAACCTCCTCGACCGCCAGCCCGACAACAAGGAAATCCTTCTGGGGCTGGCAAGGAACCTTCGCTATACGGGCGGCGGCAGGACCGTCGTTGAAATCATGAAAATCTACGCCGTCAAATACAGCGACGACCCGGCTTTTCTTATCGAGTTCGGCAAGGCGAAACTCGCCGTCAGCGAGGCCCAGGGGGCGATTCAATACCTGAAAAAGGCGATTGAAAAAGGCGGTGACGATTGGCAAGCCTATTCCGCCATCGGCATCGGCTATGATTTGCTGCAATCCTACGCCGAAGCCTGGGAAGCCTATGAAAAGGCCCTAGCCCTTTCCGGCAACAACCCCGCCGTGATCAACAACATGGCCCTTTCGGCGGCCCTGAACGGCAAGCTCCCGCTTGCCATTTCGATCCTTGAGGATGCCCCCTTGGAGGCCCGCCGCTATCCCCAGATCAGGCTGAACCTGGCCCTGTTTTACGGCATCAAGGGCGACCTCAAGAAAGCCGAGGCGTTGGCCAAAATGGACCTGGACGACGAGGCGGTCCGAAACAACATGGCCGTCTACAAACGATTCTATGCCAAGCGCGGCAAGACACCGCCCCAATAACCCCCCATACCCCCCACGATCACGAAAAACTGAATTTTCTTTTCCTTTTTTTGGGCCGATCCAGCTTGCGAAAAAACAACGTCTTTGCCACAATACCGGGGCGTCGTTCGTTTCGGCGCCAATAAAAGCCTGGGGGCATTAAAACTGGATGGCCAAACCGTGGCGGACAAAGAAAACCTATTCGATCCTTCGGTCAGAATCCTCACGAACATCACCCTCCTGACGGAGGCTCCTCCCCCTATCATCGCCAGGCTTGAAAAGAGCGCCGAATGGCTTGAGTACGGAGCCGATGAAATCGTCGTCGACCTCAAGGACGAATCCACCAACGTTTTTTTCGTCGTCAAGGGCCAGCTCAAGGCCATGGACTTCCTGGCCGAGGGCGAGGAAGTCGCGCTGGCGGATCTGGTGGCCGGCGATTCCTTCGGCGAGCTGTCGGCCATCGACCTGAAGGTTCGCTCGGCCCGGGTCACCACCATCGAGCCGACCCTGGTGGCGTCCCTGTCCAGCAAGGATTTCCGCAACCTGCTTATCGACTGCCCGGGGATTTCGCTGGCGCTGCTGAAACGGTTCTCGGGTTTCATCCGCACCTTGAACACCCGGATCACGGCGCTCAGCAGCATGTCGCCGCATCAGCGCATCTATCAAGAGCTTTTGCGCATTTCCGTACCCAACACCGACGGCGACGGGACGTGGATCATCATCAACGCCCCGCACCATTCCGAACTCGCCGCCTGGGTGGGAGCGGAAAAGCAAACCGTCGCCGAGGCCATCGGCAGCCTCGCCCGCGATGGGGTGATCGAACGCAAGCACAAGAACCTTCACATCAAGGACCGGGCCCGCCTGCAGCGGCTGGCCAACCAATAAACCTCCTTTTTCCCTATCCGGCCGGTTTTTTTCCGGCTTCCGTCCCTGGTTTCCGAGGCCGGGCGGGGTCTTCGGGGTTGCGGCCTTGAAGGGATCATCCGCCGTGCTAGAATCCCGGCCCAAGCATTTTTGACCCCAGGGCCCCGAACCTTCCATTGCCGCCCCCGGCCCAAAAGCCCCGTCCGTGACGCCGGCGGAAAGGGGGAGCGAGCCAATGTTCCGAGAATACTTCGGCATCGAGGAAAACCCGTTCTCAAACACTCCTGACCCGAAATACCTCTTTATGAGCGATCGGCACCAGGAGGCCCTGGCCCACTTGCAATACGGGGCCCAGGGCTCGAGCGGCTTCGTTCTGCTGACCGGCGAGGTCGGCACCGGCAAAACCACCCTTTGCCGATGTCTGGTCGAACAGCTCCCCGATCACATCGATTTGGCCCTTTGCCTCAATCCTAGCCTCAACGAGACCGAACTGCTGGCGACCATCTGCGACGAATTGGGAATCGACGTTTCCGACGCCCGGCCCGACAGCGTCAAGGACCATATGGACGCCCTCAACAAGCACCTTCTGGACGGCCACGCCCGGGGACGGCGCACGGTGCTGATCATCGACGAGGCGCAGAACCTGGGCCGTCCGCTGCTCGAACGGGTGCGTCTTCTGACCAACCTTGAAACGTCCAAAACCAAGCTGCTGCAGGTCATTCTCATCGGCCAGCCGGAACTGAGGGAGATTCTCGGCCGCGGCGACATGCGCCAACTCAGCCAGCGCATCACGGCGCGCTACCATCTCGACCCGATGTCCCGCGAGGAGGCGGACAATTACATCCGTCACCGGTTGCAGGTTGGCGGGCTCGACGCCGGCCTGATCGCGCCCGGGGCGCTCACCGAAATCCACGCCCGCTCCGGCGGCATTCCCCGGCTCATCAATTCCATATGCGAACGCTCACTGCTTGGCGCCTATGCGGGCGGGAAAACGAGCATCGACGCGTCCCTGGCCCGCACCGCGGCCCAGGAGGTCCTGGGCCGGGAGTTCCCGGGCGGGGGGTCCCTGGGCCCGCCGCCGCAACGCCGGCAAGGGGCGGGTGCGATTGGCTGGCTAACGGGAATCGGGCTGGCGGCGGCGACCATCGCCGGCACCGTCGTCCTCAGCTCCATGGACACGGTAACCGTCCCGCCCCCCGATGCCCCGGTGACCCGCACGGAAAAGGAAATCAGCTCGGCGCCGATCATGGCGGCCCGCCTGGAAGCCGCCGCCGCGCCGGAAATGCCCCCCGCCCGCGAAACGGAACCGGAAACCCGAACCGCCGCCGGGCCGGCGAAGAACCCCGAACCGGGCCCGGCCGAGGAGGATCTAGTGGCGGCGGTCATCGACCGGTTGATCGCCCAGGGCGCGGTCAAGACGCCGCCAAAGGAGCCTAAGGAAACGCCGATCGCATCTGTTGCTCCGGGCGCCCCGGCGGCACCGATGAAACCGCCGGGGAATCCGGGGGGGGAGCCAGGGGGAGGAAAGGGGGCCCCTTCCGCCGCCAACGAAAAAATCACCCTGGAAAACCTGTTCCGCCACCCCGGGGTCAAGGGCGGGCTGGATACGGCGGTTACCCGCCTGTTCGGCCTGTGGAACCGGAAGCCACCGCCCTTGGCTGGGCTCAATCCGTGCGCCGAAGCCCAGGCCCTGGGTCTTGAATGCCTTCGCCACCGGGGGTCCTGGGCAAGCATGGAAAACATCGACCGCCCCCTCCTCATCAGCCTCGTCAACGACAAGGGGGACCGGCGGTTCGCCGTCGTCACCGCCATCGACGGGCGCACCGCCACCCTAGCCCTCGGCGACAGTGAAATCGCCGCCGGCGTCGACGCCCTCCAGGTGCTGTGGTCCGGCGAATTCCTGGTGTTGTGGGAACCGCTGCCCGGCGTCCGGCCCAGCCTCCGGTCCGGCATGAGGGGCCGAGACGTGGCTTGGCTTCGGGGGCGGCTGGCGGAGATACTGGGCCAACACGCCGATCTGGAAAATGCCGACCTTTTCGATGAACGGCTGAAAGAGCGCGTCATCGCCTTCCAGAAAAACCACCGCCTGAAAAGCGACGGCATCGTCGGCACCATGACCCAGATTCAACTGGCCGGCGCGATCGGGGGGTCGGCCGTTCCCCGGCTGCGGAAACGGCCTTAGGAAAGCGTCATGTCCCTGATTCTGGAAGCGCTTAAGAAATCCGAGAGGGAGCGGGAGGACCGGGCCGCCGGCGAGGCCGTACCGGCCCCCGAACCCGAATCCGCACCGGTTCCCGAACCCGAGCCGGAGGCCCAGACCGAACCGAAACCGGCGCCGGAACCGGAACCCGGCCTGAAGCCCGGGACCGCCCCGGAACCGCCCCGGCGCTCCCTGGTGGCGTGGATCGCCGGCGGCGCGGCCGCCCTCGGCGCCCTGGGTCTTGCCATCACCATGGATTTCCCGGGATCACCCCCGGCCCCGCCGCCGCCCGTCGAGGAAACCGGGGCCGCGGAAGCCGAGACAAAGGTGAAAGCCGAGGCTAAGGCAGCGGCGGAAGCCAAGGCAGCCGCCGTAGCGAAGACGAAGGCCGAGGCGAAGACGGGCGCCGCCGCCAGCGGTGGATCTCGGGGTTCGCTACCAAGTCAGCAGCTCAGGCGAAGCTCACAGAACTGCTGGCGGCGAGGGCAACCGGCGGCTACGTGCCGCCTAGCAAACGCACTGTGGGTGCGTTCATGGAGGAGTGGCTCGTGGCTCGACGCTCCCAACTGCGACCATCAACGCTACACGGCTACGCGAAGATCGTGCGGGCATACATCAACCCCGGGCTCGGCAGCGGCGAGCTACAGGAGCTCACAGGGTCGCGTATCAACGCTTTCTACAGCACTCTGCTAGAGCATGGCCGCGCTAATGGCAGCGGGTTGTCAGGGCGTACCGTTGGCCACATACATCGGGTCCTCCACCGCGCGATGCGCGACGCTGTGCGCTGGCGGCTGCTCTCGATCAGATGCTTCAGGCTGATCGCTGGATCCTGCTCGAGCACTCGCAGGAAGTCTTTCATGTTAAAATGCATGACTTCGAGTTGATAGGCGAGTTCGCTCAATAACCCGGGCATATTGCCTTCGGTGGCATAGGTCATTTCATCAATCGGCTCAATCAGGCCGACACCCATGGTTTTTTTCCAAAGGCGATTGGCGAGGACTTTCGCAAACCAGGGGTTGTCTGCTGTCGCAATCCACTTGGCAAAGGCGCGCCGTGGGCTTTCGTCGATTTCCGGCTGTTCCCCGAGTAGGACGCGCGGGTGAACAACGTCACCAGCTTTTCCGTCTGTGTATTGATAGTCTTTTGGAAGCCTGGCCCATCTCGTTAAATTAGTCTCCCAGATCGCGTCACCGAAGTGGTATTTGACAAGATTGCCAACCGCCTTCCTCCTTTTGTCGTCATTTTTCAAGAGCTCACCTAGCTTGGTCCCCATATCTATCGCCGCCATCATTTCCGGGAGACCCGCTCGGAGGTGCGCCGGGCGGAGGATCCCCGCCTGACGGGAATTCTTCCCCGCACGGCGGCGCCGCATATTCCCCTCAACCGGCAATTATGAATAATAGCGGAAGGCGATAAGCCCGCCCGGCGCTTGAGAGAACATATAACGGGCCATACGGAACCCGTGGCTTTAACAGAATACGATGCGCAAGGTGTAGCGTGTTCCGAGAGCGCGACCGTGCGCCCGAGTTAATACGAGGTAGCCCCAAGCCAAGGACGCG
>JADFNT010000045.1 GCA_022563215.1 Pseudomonadota bacterium | reverse complement strand
CTAATAGCAGTAGGGTTAGCAATGGAATGGTTCAAATACGATAAAAGATTTAAATAAAAATGGTAAAAGTAGTAAGTAAGAAAGACCAAGCAAGAAAGAAAAAGAAAAAGATATTTAGAGATGTAAAGACAGGTAGACCATCAGGAATTACTAGAGGTGGCCGAACTTTCTTAGGCTTAAGTCCAGAAGATGTTGATGTAATAGCTAAAGATACGAGGTCGCCGACAGACGAAGAAATAAAAGAAAAAAATAAACAACTTGATGCTGAAGAATCGGAAGTTAAATCTACATTAAAATTAAAACCACTAGGACAAACTAAAGAAGATGGAGAAAAAGGATTCTTTGGAAAAACTGTAGAAAAAGTAAAAGAAATAAGCGATAAATTTAATTTAGAAAAAGCAAGTGGAGAAGAAATACAGACAGGAACTATTCCTATTGGCCCTGCAGGACTATTCGGGGGGGGAGCAGCTGCAGGAATTAAAGCAGGTCCATCGATAGCTGAAAAAGGAACAGAAAAAGCTATAACATTCAGCTCATTCCTAACCAAGAACTATAAAAATCTAGATAAAGCTGACAACATACTAAAAGTAGAAAGGTCAATACAAAGATTACAAAAAACATTTAAAATTGATAGAAGTGCTGCCATAAAAATAGGTAAGGAATTTGGAACTCTAAAGAAAAAAGACATGATTCAACTTCTAGGAAAACCGAATGCAAACGCATTAAAAACACCATTGAAAACTGTTGGTAAAATTGCTGCTGGACTAGTAGGAGCAGACACATTAATCTCATGGCTTTCTGTGGATAATATAATTCAGGGAGCAGCTATATTTGCAAGAGACACAGCGTCTCATAAGTCGCATTCAGACCAACACCGAGACGTGCTTCCCAAAAGCCGAGCAACGCCCCCAAGATTCGCAGCCGCACCGGGCAATCGCCCGCCCGACGTGGAACCTGCGGGGCTTCGGGAAACCACCCCCCACTGGGCGCCAGTTTATAAAGTCCCCAGGCTTTGGCAAGGGTTTTCCGGACCTATTTTTACTTTCTTTTTAACGAACGTTTCTCCCATCTTTCCTCACAGCCCTAGAATGGAGCGTGAAGCGCTCGATTTCGGGCGCTATTGCCAGACCCCCGATCTTATCGGGCCAAGCCGCTCCGGAGGTCGCCGCTCTTGTGAAAAACCCCCTCTGTTGCTAGCATTCCTGCTCCGCCGTGGTGTCGGCTTGGTGGAATGCGTTTCAAGTCAGGCCTAGCATGGTGGGGAAAGGGATCGGTCCACTCGGTGGGGCTGTCCTGGGGTTTCCAGGGGGGGATCTTGCATGACATTGCCGTCCGGTGTGAGGGGCGTCGGGCGCCTGAAGTCCGCCCGCAGGGGTGGGCTTTGCCTCTGCGCGCTCATCGCAATCGCCGCGTCAGGCCCCTCCGGAACGACCGCCGACCCGCGCGACACCGTCCGAATCTCATCCGAGCAGACCGCTCGCGTCGAGGAGCCCGCGACCGAACCGATTGACATCGCCAGCGTCGACGACCCGTCCGTTCGTCCTTCCGGTGCCGCTACTGGTACCAGGCTCCTGCTGGTCAGCAGCTTTGAATGTGCCATCTCCGGCTGCGAATTCGAGAACGCCGTATTGCGTTACGACGGCCTAACCGGCGCGTACCTCGGCATCCACATCGACAACATCCCAGGCCCGTACGGTCTGGCGATCCATCCGCGTACCGGTTCCCTGCTGGTGGTCAGCAGGACCAACGATGAAGTGCGCGAATACGATCTGCGAACGGGTTCCTTTCTCGGCACCTTCATCGCTGCGGGGTCGACCGGGCTCAACGCTCCGCAGAATATTCTGTTCGCCGCTAACGGAAACCTTCTCGTCACCAGCACGCCGACGCAGGTCAAACCGGACGCCGTCAACGGCGTCCTGGAATTCCACGGAACGACGGGCGACTTCGTCCGCGTCTTCATCGACGGCGGCGGGATCAATCCCTTCATTCCCGAGAATTGCGGCGAGGAGCGATGCCTTCGCGGCGCGAACGGCATGGATTTCGGACCCAATGGAAACTTGTACGTCGCCAGTAGCATCAACAACCTGTTCCTGGAATACGACGGCACATCCGGCGCGTTGATAGGCTTTTTCGACTCGACGAAGCTGGTGACGCCGAGCGGCTTGTTGATCCGAACGGCCGGCAGCTTCCGCGAGGGCAACATTTTGGTGACCAGCGTTTTCCGTGACCCGCTGTTGCCGGGCGACTTCGATAAAATCGTCGAGTTCGACGCCGTGTACAGCACCAACTCCTCCTTCGCCTGCGCAGGTACCATGGCAAGCGCAAATAACATCGTGAGTGCAACCCCGCTCACTGTCGTGATTCGTAATCGATTCTTCATTTTCAGCTCCTCCTAAAATAGGGAGCCCGAAGCCATTCGCTTCACCGGACTCCATGTGGTTGAATAAATACTTACTTCATTTTATCGTTAGATTGCCCGCGCACCGCGAGGCACAGATGGTAATTCAAGTTTATATCACCTGCTTTAGTTGAAAACAATTTAAAATTCGTTAATCTACCATTAAGATTTACTTAATAGGTTATCTGGCCCATGAGTCGCCGTATTCCACCGCTCACCTGGCTGCGCGCATTCGAGACTGCCGCGCGGCACCTGAGCATCACGCGCGCAGCCGAAGAACTGAATGTGTCTCCTGCGGCCGTCAGCCAGCATGTGAAGGCGTTGGAAGCGCAACTCGATCTGACGTTGTTTCGGCGCGCCCATAACCGCATGTATCTCACCGAGTGCGGGCAGGCATACCGAATACGGCTCACCGCTGGTTTCGACCTGCTGGCTCTCGGCACGAAGGAACTGCACGACCACGCTCAGCGGGAAGTTCTCACCATCCGCGTACCATCCTCGTTCTCAATCCTGTGGCTGGCACCCAAGCTCGACCGATTTCACGACCTCTATCCTTCCATGGATATCCGTCTGACTGCGCTTGACCGACCGGTGGATTTCGCCCGGGAGGCGATCGATTTGGAGATCCGCAACGGCGATGGAAGATGGCCGGGCCTGGATGCGGTGCTGTTAATGGAGGAAGAAGTATTTCCCGTATGCAGCCCGGTGCTGGTCGTCGGCGGCGGCGAGGTGGCGGCGCGCCGGGTGGGGACGGTCCTCAAGGCCGGCGGCCGCGTCACCGTTGTCGCCATCGAGGCCGGCCCGGCGCTCCTGGACATCGCCAAGCAGGACGGCGTCGTCCTGGAGGAACGGGAATTCCTCCCCGCCGATCTCGAGGGCCGCGTCCTGGTTTTCGTCGCCACCGATGACGAGGACCTGAACGGCCGCGTTTCGGCGCTGGCCCAGGACGCCGGCATCCCGGTCAACGTCGCCGACCGGCTTTCGCTGTGCACCTTCATCATGCCGGCAATCATCGACCGCTCGCCGATCCTGGTCGCCGTGTCGAGCGGCGGCGAGGCGCCGATCCTGTCCCGGGTGCTGAGGGCGCGGCTGGAAACCTTCGTCCCCGCCGGTCTCGGGCGGCTGGCCCGCTTCGCCGGCGCCATCCGCGACCGGGTGCGGGACGCCGTCCCCGCCGGAACCGGGCGGCGGCGCTTCTGGGAGGATTTCATCGACGGGCCGATCGCCGAATATATCCTCGCCGGGCAGGAAGACGCGGCCCGCAACCTGCTCGACGAAACCCTAAACAAGGCGGCCGAGGACCGGAAGTCCGGCCGGCCCTCTAACCCGGAAGGCGAGGTCTACCTGGTCGGCAGCGGCCCCGGCGACCCCGACCTGCTGACGTTCCGGGCGCTCAGATTGATGCAGCGGGCCGACGTGGTGCTGCACGACCGCCTGGTGCCGGCCGGCATTCTCGACCTGGTGCGCCGCGACGCGGAAAGGGTCTTCGTCGGCAAGAAACCCGGCGACCATGCCCTGCGCCAGGAGCAAATCAGCCGCCTGATGATCGACTTGGCGCGGCAGGGGAAACGGGTGCTGAGGCTGAAAAGCGGCGATCCGTTCGTGTTCGGGCGCGGCGGCGAGGAAATCGAGGCCCTGTCTTCCGAAGGAATCCCTTTCCAGGTCGTCCCCGGGATCACGGCGGCCCTTGGCTGCGCGTCCTATGCCGGCATTCCCCTGACCCACCGCGACCATGCCCAAAGCTGCATGTTCGTGACCGGGCACATGAAGGACGAGCGGCTGGATTTTAACTGGCAGGCGATGGTCCAGCCGAGCCAGACCCTGGTCGTCTACATGGGGCTTCGGTCGTTGCCGGAATTCACCGAAAAACTCATCGCCCACGGTGCCGACCCGGCAACCCCCGCGGCGATCATCGACCAGGGTACCCGCGACCAGCAAAAGGTCATCACCGGGGCCCTGGAAGGGCTTGCCGCCCTGGCCGCCGACGCCGCCCTCGCCGGGCCCGCCACCATCATCATCGGCGACGTGGTGACGCTTCGCGATAAACTTTCGTGGTTCAAGCCCAAAGGCGGTGATAACGGGGGCGGCTAGGGGATTGCATCCACCAGGCAAGGGAAATCGCCCCTGGAAAAGCCACTGGGGCGGGGCGTTTGACTATTTCTAAATGAGTTTAAGGCGTGCTCAGGCGGCTTCGGCGCCGTCCGCCTCGTCGTCCGCTGCCCCATCCGAAGACCGTTTCGGCGGCAGGTCCATTTCGGCGTCGCCGCCGGTGCAGAACAACTCGAATACCAGGCCCATCACCAACTCGGCCTCGTCGCTCGACAGGTTGTAGAAAATCTGCTTCGACTCGCGCCGGGTGGAAACCATGTTGTCGGACCGCAGCCGGGCCAACTGCTGCGATAGGGTGGGTTGGCGGATGCCGAGGATTTCCTCCAACTGGCTGACGTTTTTCTCGCCGTCGGCCAGCGCGCAAAGGATCACCAGCCGGTTTTCGTTGGCCAGCGATTTCAGGAAAGTGCTGGCCCGATTGGCGCTGTCATGAATGTTTTTAATGTTCATATTTTCCCTCCAGCCGACGATAGGTCCCTGTTTGAGGGCAAATATAGCGGAATATGAATGTAATTTCCATCCTTAAATACATTAAAAATTTGTAAAATAACAATGGAAACGATTCTTCCTGTTGACGCAAATTGTATCTAATAGATTGAAAATAAAAGAAAATAAGAAAGAGCCGACGGTGCCAGCCCGGCGTTTCCGATATATCAGAAAAAAGTAAATTATCGGCCTTCGGGAAGGATTTTCACCTTTTTACGGCGTTGCCGGGCGGCCCGGGGCCGATCTTGAGGCCGGGCTTGGGAGGTCTGGGGGCGAGAAGAAAATTGCGAGGTGGATCATTCCCCGCAGTCCTTGGATGTCCGTTTCAGGATTCAGGCTCCGCCTCCTCTTCCTCCCCCGGCGGCGGCGGGAATTCGTTGAAAAGGTCGCGGATGAATTGCGAACGCCAGGCATAGAAGGCGACGACGGCATTGCCGGCGATCATCACCCATTCGACGGCGGCATAGTTTGAAAGGACCAGGCCGTTGCGCAGCGTGACGATACCCAGGTACATGGCCACCGAGGCGAGGATCAGGGCGCGTCCATTGCGCCATATCCACCGGTAGAGGTCTTTCGATTCCGGGCGCCGGGCGCCGATCAAATAGAACACCGCCAGGGCCGGCAGGTCTGAAATGATGAAGGCCTTGTCGAGCAGCGGCGTCAGGTAGGTCATTTCCGGCCCGCCGCCGCCCCTGAACCCCATGGCGACGAGGGCGATCAGCAGCAGCATATGCCGGCACAGGAAGAGGAGGCAGAATTTGAGCGGCCAATGGGCCTTCAGCACCCCATATTGGTTGTAGCGCAGGAAGTTATATTTGAACGGTATCTCGGCCACGAATTTCCTGCCGGTCCCTGTTTGCGGTTGTCTGGAGCCGCCCGCAGCCTGATCGCCAAGCGCCGCCACGACTTCACCGATGACGGCGTCCCAGTCGCCGGCCGTCTGCTGGCGGAACAACCGCATGGTCGGATACCAGGGACTGTCGTCCCTGTTCAGCAGCCAGCGCCAGTCCGGCACCCACGGCAGAAGCGTCCACACCGGCGCCCCAAGGGCGCCCGCCAGGTGCGCCACCGAGGTATCGACGGTGATCACCAGGTCCAGTTGCCCGACCGCCGCCGCGGTAGCGGCGAAGTCGCCCAAGTCCTTGCCCAAATCGACGATTTTGCCCTCCAGGCCCCCCAGGGCCTGGTTGTTGCGGATGTCGCCGCCCCGCTCGCCGACCTGCAGGCTGTAGAAATCGACGCCCTCCATATCCAGCAGGGGTGTGAATCGCTCAAAGTCAATGGAACGGTTGGCGTCGTTCTTGTGTTTGGGGTTGCCGGCCCAGACCAGGCCGACCTTGAAGCCGCCCGATGTTTCCAGGGCCGGCGGGGTGTCCCCGGGCGGGCGCAGGTAGGGGACATCGGCGGGAATAGTGTCCAGCGTGGTGGCGAAGATGCCGGGCAGGCCGTGCAGCGGCGCCTGGAGGTCGAAAGGGGTATCGCCGATTTCGGTCACCAACTGGATGCCGTCGGCCGCCGGCGCCGCCTCGAACAGCCGCGTCAACTGGGGCGGGCATTGCAGGATCACCTCGCCTCCCTTGTCCGTCCCCTTATCCGTCCCCTGGGCCGCAACCATCGGCAGGTAGCGGAGGAACTGGATGGTGTCGCCGAAACCCTGTTCGGCGTAAAGCAGCACCGTCCCGCCTCCCAGGTCCGAGCCGTCCCAGAGGGGCTGCTTGAAGTTCCAGTTGACGGCGCTGAATTCCTCGCATTTGGTGCGCCAGGCGTATTCGGCCCAGCCTTCCCCGAGCCGGCCCATCAACAGCAGCACCTGGGCGAAATTCCAATGCGCCTCCGGGTTCGCCGGATCGATGGCAAGCGCGCGCGTATAGGCTTCGGCGGCATCATCCACTCTGCGCTGGCTCTTCCTCGCGTTGCCGAGATTGATATGGGCCTCGACCAGGTTGGGCGACAGCGCCAGGGAGCGTTCAATCGACGCCACGGCCTCATCCAGCCGGCCCTGGTTCCTCAACACGTTGCCGAGGTTGTTGTGGGCCTCGGCGTGTTGGGGATTGATCTTCAATGCGTTTTCGAAGGAAACGGCCGCCTCTTCCGGCTTTCCCTGAACCAGCAACGACACCCCCAGGCCGTTATGGGCCTCGGCGAAGCCGGGGTCGATGACCAGCGCCCGGCGGTAGGAAACGATCGCGTCTTCCAGCTTCCCCTGGCGTTTGAGAACGTGGCCCAGGTTGACATGGGCCGAAGCATGGCCTGGATCGATGGCCAGCGCGCGGCCGTAGGATCGGGCGGCGTCTTCGAGGTCGCCCCGGATTTGCTGGACGGAGCCCAGATTGTTGTGGGCTTCGACGAGATCGGGGTCGATGTCGAGGGCCCGGCCGAGCGCTTCCAGGGCATCATCAAGCTTGCCCTGGCCGGCCAGGGCCGCCGCCAGCTTGCTCAACACCGCCGCCGCCCGCGGTTGGGCGTCAAGGACCCGGCGGTAAAGCGTCTCGGCCTCGGCCAGACGGCCGGCCTGATGGTGGCCCCGGGCGTCTTCGAGGGCGGCGTCGATATCGGTTTCGTCGAGGTCGTTCATCGGCGTTGGTTTTGGGGCCTGCGTTTTTTGCGCCGGATCGGCATTTTTTCCAGGGTCTTGACGAAGGCGACGATGTCGTCCACCTCGTCGAGGGTGATGGAGAACTCGGCGGCATAGGCCGGCAGGTTGCTCCATCTCGGCACCCCGGGAATGCGCAGGAACGCCGGGTGCGGCCGCCGCGCGTAGAAGGTTTGAAAGCGTTCCAGGTAATCCGGCATCTTGGCGATCATCTGAAAGGATGCCGTGGACCCGATCCCACCCATCGGGTTATGGGCACCGACCACATGGCAACGGGAACAATGCTTTTCGGCGATGGCCCGGCCTTTTTCGACGCTGCCGGCGGCGCCGGCGGGAGAGGCGAGAAAAAGCAGGCCGATAACGGCCGGGACCAGGGAAATCAACAGGGCATTCGCGCGCGGGGCTGATTTTTTCATGGGCGCAAGGCGGTTTTCATTCGCCGATGGTTTCTTTTCCGCCATCAAGGCCGATCCCGTCAATAACCCGTTTGCGCCCGTTGGCGGGGAAAGGCGATGGGAAACACCGATCCGCCTCCCGGCGCGTCGCCGATTTCGACGGTGGCGTCGTGGACCTCGGCTAATCTCCCAATTCCACATATCCCCGGTCGATGACATGGATAAGTGCATCGAAGGCCAGCCGGGCCTCCTCATACATCTCACGGTGAAGTCTCAGAGCCTTGATTTCCTCTTCCTTGGGCGCCTGGCCGGCGCCGGCTTCGGCGATCCTGAATGCCTCGGCAAGATACTGGCTGCGCAGCCTGGCCACCGAAACCACCAGCGGAAGAATGTTCTCCTTGGTGATCGGCGGAAGCCGCTGGGAAAGAATCTCCTGGTTGGCGACCTGGATCACCTGTTCCATCTCTTTCAGGAAATGCTGGCTTCGGATTTCGAAGTCCTGTGGCATGAAGCGTTCTCCTCGGTTACCGGCCGCAAGGGGCCAAGCATAGCAGGCGGGATCGAGTTGATAGAGGGAAAAAAAAGCTTTGGCGAGAGGACAGATTCAAGATTTCTTTTTTAAGGCATCAGGGCCCTTAAATAATCCCGCCGCTCCCTATCCAAACCTTTCCGGATATCGTCCCTGATCGAGGCCGTTATCCAACCGACGTCCGGCTGAGGCGATTTCCCATTTAACCCGTTCGCCGGTCGAGCCGGATACGCAGCCATTATTTCACCCTGGTTCGGGAGATGATATAATCTGGCCTAAGATCATTTGCCCAGAGAGGAATCATGAACGACGTTTGGAATTTTCCCGAAGACGGTGAAGAAGAACTACCCGAAAACGAAGAAAGCCCGGAAAAAGCAAGCGAACGCGAAAGGTTCCTTCCCAGTGAACAACGCTCGGCGGTCGATTCGACGCGTCGTGCCGACCAAACAACGCCGCCAAAGCGAGGAACCCTTCGAGGGCGAGGAAAAGCGCCAGGAACCCCAGCGTCGGTTAGAAAAAAAGCGCCGGAGCATACCATACGACCTCACCTGCTCGACATCCGGCTCCATCACTGAAATAAAGGACTGGCTGGATCACCACTGCGAAGGGAAATGGAAGATGATGTTGGAAGACATAGACGAAGACC
>JADFNT010000368.1 GCA_022563215.1 Pseudomonadota bacterium | reverse complement strand
GGAACCCCTTCTTTCGGCTCCCCTTCCCCCCCGGGGGCGCCCGGGGCACCGCGGGGGCTTGTCCTTGTTCCCGAACGGGGTTAAAAACCGGCCTCGGCTAATGAGAGGGCGATTCATGTTTCAAAACGCAGGAATTTGAAACGATCGCGCTCTACCAACGAAACGGCCTTCCCATGCGCGCGGAAATCGAAAACCTGACCTCGGAAATAAAGCAGTCCCTGGAACTGCTGAGGAGGCACCTTTGACTATGACACCGCCGAAAGCCGTCTCGCCGATCTGAACGCCCGGGCCGAAGACCCCGATCTCTGGAACGATCCCAAGAAAGCGCAAGCCCTGATGCGCGAGCGCACGCACCTGGAAGCGAGCATGGGCGATATCGACGGGCTGGCGGGCGAACTTGCCGATAACCTGGAACTCCTGGAACTGGCCGAGGCCGAAGACGACGCCGAGGTCACGGAGGAAGCGGAAAAGGCGATCAAAAAACTCCATGCCCGGGCCGCCAAGGCCGAGGTGCAGACCCTGTTGTCGGGAGAAGCCGACGCCAACGATTGTTATATCGAGATCCACGCCGGCGCCGGCGGCACCGAGGCCCAGGACTGGGCGGAAATGCTGTTGCGCATGTATTCCCGGTGGGCCGAGGCGCACGGGTGCAAGGTCGAATGGCTGGAAGAAAGCGCCGGCGAGGAAGCCGGGATCAAGTCGGCGACGCTGAAGATCATCGGCCGCAACGCCTATGGCTGGCTGAAGACGGAAAGCGGCGTCCACCGCCTGGTCCGCATTTCGCCTTATGATTCGTCTTCGAGGCGCCATACCAGCTTCGCCTCGACCTGGGTCTATCCGGTCGTCGACGAAGAGATCGAAATCGAAATCGATGACAAGGACCTGCGGGTGGATACCTACCGGGCGTCCGGCGCCGGCGGCCAGCACGTCAACAAGACCGACAGCGCCATCCGCCTGACTCACGGGCCGTCGGGCATCGTCGTGCAATGCCAGAGCAGCCGCTCCCAGCACAAGAACCGGGCCACCGCCATGAGCATGCTGAAGGCGCGCCTCTACGAACAGGAGCTGCAAAAACGCGAGGCCGAAAACGAGGCCGACCGCGGCGCGAAAACGGATATCGGTTGGGGACACCAAATCCGGTCCTACGTCATGCAGCCCTATCAGATGGTCAAGGACACCCGCACCGAGGTCGAGACCTCGAACGTCCAGGGCGTGCTCGACGGCGACCTCGACGATTTCATGGCCGCCGCCCTGGCGGTCCGGGTGGAGGAAAAGGGCCGGGGGGACGAATAGGCCAGGGGGCGAAAAGGCCAGGGGGCGAAAAGGACGTTTCGCTACTGAAGCACGAATTCCTTGAACAGGATGCCCTGGATCTTCGACGGCGCGATCAGGTTGTTGATGATTTGGGTGGTCTCGAAGCGCAGCCTATCCGCGCCCTTCCTGCCGACCAGTTCGCTGCGTTCGCGGTCGCGGAGGTACGACCGGATGGCATCCGAAATCCGCAGCTCCATGGCCTGAACGCGCTTCAGGTCCGTGCTTCTCATCTGCAGGACGAACGTGGTGCGCAACATCGCAGAGCGGCACTTTCCGGTTTTCAGGTCGGCCTTGATTTGCGGGAATTCATGCATCACCGGCTCCCCCAAATCGATGACCGCGATCCTGCTCGGCCCCTTGGCGCCGGGCGAGGAATCGAAAAGGCCGGCGAAATCATCCCCCAGGTTGTTCGGGTACTAAGAGAAAAGCGTCCCAGGGGTACCCGAAAGATCAAACCTCCGTCTCGGTGTCCGATATGCGGTGGCACCGTCGAACGGGATGACGGGGGTGTCTACATCCGCTGCATCAACCCGCGATGCGTTGCTCAGCTTAAGGAGCGAATTCTGTATTTCTGTGGTCGAGACCAAATGGACATCGAGGGGATCGGCAAGTCCCTGGTCGAACAACTTGTCGACGAAGGGCTCGTCACCGACTACGCCGATCTTTACAGTCTGCATGCGCAACGCGATCGGCTTGTAGCCTTGGATCGAATGGCTGACAAGAGCGCCGACAACCTGTTGGAAAGCATTGAAGCGAGCAAGTCCCAACCGCTGTCCCGCTTGCTGGCCGCGTTGAACATTCGACACGTCGGCCGTCGCTCAGCCGAAGCTGTCGCCGAGGTGTTCGGTGAACTCGATGCAATCCAAGGGGCTGATGAAGAGGCCTTGACCGCGGTCGATGGGGTGGGCGCCGAACTGGCGGCCAGCATGCATCGCTTCTTCGCCAGTCCGGATGGCCGGAAGGTGGTGCAAAGGCTTCGCGATGCTGGCGTGAGTACGACTCAGCCGAAGCAAGCA
>JADFNT010000367.1 GCA_022563215.1 Pseudomonadota bacterium | reverse complement strand
CGAGGGAAAGCCCTTTATCCTCGGGTTCTGGCACGGAAGGCTGCTGTTGATGCCGTATTGTTGGGACCATCGGAAAACCATCCACATGCTTATTTCCAAGCACCGGGACGGCCAGCTCATTGCCCATACAGTCGGTCATTTCGGGATCAAGTGGGCGGCCGGGTCTTCCACCCGCGGCGGCGCTCAGGCGCTTCGCACCATGGTCAAGACGCTGAAGCAAGGCGATTACGTCGGCATCACCCCCGACGGGCCGCGCGGTCCCCGCATGTGGGCCAGCGACGGGGTCGTCAACGTGGCCCGGCTTTCCGGCGTTCCCGTCATTCCCGTCGCCTTCGGCACCACGCGGGGCCGCTGCCTTTCGACCTGGGACCGGTTCCTTCTGGCTTGGCCTTTCGGCCGCGGAATCATCGTCTGGGGAGATCCCATTCGCGTTGACCGCAAGGCCGGGTCCGAGGCCTTGGAGTCGGCCCGCCGCCAGGTCGAAGACGGGCTCAACGCCGTCACCGCCGAAGCCGACCGGCTTTCGGGCCGGCCCCCCGTCGAGCCGGCCCCGGAACGCGAGCCCTGGCCCGGCGATGAAGGGGATGCGTCATGATGCTTCCTCTTTACCGTCTTGTTTCGGGCATCGGTGCGCCGGCAATCAGTCTTTACCTGGCGATCCGCAAGGCGCGGGGCAAGGAGGACCGGGACCGGTTCGCCGAACGCCTGGGCCGCCCCGGACGGGACCGCCCTTCGGGCCCTTTGATCTGGACTCACGCCGCCAGCATCGGCGAATCGATTTCCCTGCTGCCGTTGATCGGGCGTCTGGTCACGGAAATATCCGGGGTCAGCGTCCTGGTGACCACCGGCACCGTGACGTCGGCCCGGCTGATGGCGAAGCGGCTGCCTGAGGGTGCCTTCCACCAGTATGTTCCGGTCGACCGCATTCCTTACGTCAGGCGGTTTCTCGATCACTGGCGTCCGGACCTGGCGCTGTGGGCGGAATCGGAATTCTGGCCCAACCTGATTACCGAAACAGTGGCCCGGAAAATACCGATGGTCCTGATCAACGGCAGAATATCGCCGCGGTCGTTCTCGGGCTGGAAGCGGTTCGGCGGGTTGATCAAAAGGCTGCTCGAAGGGTTCGACCTGTGTCTGGGACAGACCGAAACGGATGCCGAACGTCTCCGACGTCTCGGTGCCGGCGACGCCAAGTATGTCGGCAACCTGAAGTTCGCCGGTCCGCCCCTGCCTGCCGATGGCGAGATGCTGGCGAAATTCAAGAAAGGCCTCGGCGACCGGCCGTTGTGGCTGGCGGCCAGCACCCACCCCGGAGAGGAAGAAATAGCGGCGCGCGTGCACCGGCGGCTTAAGGACGCATTTTCGGGGTTGTTGACCGTCATTGTCCCGCGCCACCCAGACCGGGGTTCCGAAATAGCCACCCGGATAAACGCATTGGGCCTGACCGTCAGCCGCCGCTCGGCCGGGGACGCCATCGGTCCCGGTACGGACGTTTATGTGGCCGACACCCTGGGCGAACTGGGGCTTTTCTATCGTCTGGTGGGGATCGCCTTTATGGGCAAGTCCCTGGTACCCCTGGGCGGTCAGAACCCATTAGAGGCGGCGCGGCTCGATTGCGCTATCGTCTACGGGCCTCACATGATGAATTTCGAGGACATCACCGAACGCTTGAAGGCGGCCGGGGCCTCCATCGAGGTCGCCGACGAAGAAGCATTGGAAGCCGCCGTTGCCCGGTTGCTGGCCGATCCTTCGGAACGCGACCGCATGGCCGCCGCCGCGGACGCTTTCGCCGCCGCCGAAGCCGGGGTGCTGGACGCGGTTTTCGGCGAATTGCAACCGTTTCTTGAGCCCCTGTCCCGGAAGGATGCCTCCCATGCGGGCGCCTGATTTCTGGCGCCGGGGCGGCGGCCCCTTGGGCGCGGTCCTGACGCCGTTGGGTTGGGGGTACGGCCTGGTGACCCGTCTCCGGTTGGCCATGGCAAATCCCTTCAAGGCGTCGGTTCCGGTTCTTTGCGTCGGCAACCTGGTCGCCGGCGGCGCCGGTAAGACGCCGGTGGCGTTGAGCCTGGGTAAGCGATTGATGGACCAGGGACGAAAGGTGCATTTCCTCAGCCGCGGCTACGGCGGTTCTCAAGCCGGACCGCTTCGGGTCGATCCGGAAACCCATAACGCCGCCGATGTCGGCGACGAAGCCCTGCTATTGGCCGCCGCCGCGCCGACCTGGGTTTCCCGCGACCGGGCCTTGGGCGCCCGCGCCGCCGCCGAAGGGTCCGACCTCGTCATCATGGACGATGGGTTTCAGAACCCCTCGGTGGCGAAGGACCTGTCGC
>JADFNT010000366.1 GCA_022563215.1 Pseudomonadota bacterium | reverse complement strand
CCGCCCGCGAAAAACTACGCCAGCGGCGGGAGCCCTATTGGGCGAAAATATCCAAGGGGTGCTTTCTCGGGTATCGCCGGATTGCGATTTGCGGCACCTGGATCGCCCGCTATCGGGACCATGACGGCAAGCAGCATTACCGCGCCCTTGGCGCCGCCGATGATTCGATGGAGGCCAACGCCAAGACGGTATTGAACTTTGAACAGGCCCAAGACGCCGCCCGCGCATGGTTCAAGACGGTTGCGCGGGAACAGGACGGCGCCAAGCGTGAAGGCCGCTATACCGTCCGCCTTGCCATAGAGGATTACCAGCGGGACTATGAGGCCCGTAGCGGCAAGTCCGGGGGCCGCATGGAAGCCAGCATTAACGCCCATATCCTGCCAGCCCTGGGCAAAATCGAAGTTGAAAGGCTTACCCGGCAAAGAATACGAGACTGGCACCGGGGGCTTGCTGCAACCGCCCCCCGGCTCCGCACTAAGGGGGGGGAGGGCCAACTACACAAGGGACAGGGCAACGACCCCGACACCGCCCGTAAGCGGAAGGCCACGGCTAACAGGGTTTTAACGGTCCTGAAAGCCGCCCTAAATTTCGCCGTTGTTGAGGGTGAAGCCGTTGATGGGGGGGCATGGGGCGCCGTTAGGCCCTTCAAGGACGTAGACGCCCCCAAAGTCCGCTATCTATCGGATGATGAGTCCTTACGGCTTACAAACGCCTGCCAAGACGACCTACGCCAGATAGTAACGGCGGCGCTGCTCACGGGGTGCCGGTATGGGGAGATTATCGCGATTAAGTGTGGCGACTTCGACCCCGACAGCGACACGCTTTATGTCGCCACTTCCAAAAGCGGCAAACCGCGTCATATTGTCTTGACCGATGAAGGCAGCGAGTTTTTTACCCAGGCCACCACCGGAAGGCCCAAGGATGAAATTGCCTTTAAACGATCAACCGGCGGCGCTTGGGGCCGTTCGCACCAGCGTCGCCCCCTTAAAGATGCCTGCGAAAAGGCCAAGATCAACCCGCCCGCCTCGTTTCATATTCTCCGGCACTCCTACGCTTCCCGCCTCGCCGGAAACGGTGTGCCGATGAAGGTCATCGCCGAACAGCTAGGCCATGTGGATACCCGGATAACCGAGAAGCACTACGCCCACTTAGCGGAATCCTACAAAGCCGAAACCGTGCGGGCCGCGTTCGGCAACCTTGGCCTCGTTAAGCCGGGCAAGGTGAAGCCGTTGAGGCGGAAAGCAAAGCGGGCGTAGCCATGCCACTACGCGACCCCGAAAAAGTAGGCCAACAATGGACCTGGGAACAGGCCGTGGCCTGGATCGGATTCGACATCAAGAACGCGCCGCGTGATTGGGACATGCGTAAGCAGAAAACCGGGGGCGCCGACGTGGACCAGGTGGTGTTGAATGCCGAGGCTGCAATTGCGGAGTTAATCGACAAAGTAGCCAGCGAAAACCTCACCCCCATATGGAAGCCGCCGCCGTCGATGAGAATAGGCGAGAGTCCGGAACTTTTTTTTACCCGTTGGCGCGACGACACTCAAAAAACTTTAATGGACAGACTTAACGGCATCCTCGACCTTGGGGGGTGCTCATTCGCAGGGCTTTATTTTGAACGGGAAGAAGTCTTGCGCCTTTGGCCGGGCTCCGATGATGTGGCTAGTAAAGGGGGGCCGGGCGAAACACACCGTACCGCGAAACGGAAAATTAAACATAGACTTGATTCCTTTCTGGAAGCCCTAGGGACCGATTGGTTCGCGGAAAGGGGGGTGACAAAAATCAGAGAAGAATTAGAGGCCGACCTCCTTATTAAGGAACACCTTACGAGCAAAAACCTTTTGCCCAAGGAATCCACCATTCACACGGTGATAAACGATTGGGCCAAAGAAAAGGGCGTGACGCTCAAGCGACGAAAAGTGGGGCGACGGTAGACCCGTTATTCAATAACCAGCTTTTCTCCCCTTCCCTAACCTTTTGATATTCAACCCTGATTCTGTTCAATAACCCGGCGCTTATCCAATAACCTCCGGTCGGGATAGCGCATAAGAATCAAGTGTTTACTGTTTCTATACATTTCACAAAGTCCCGCGCCGATTTGCGGGACGCAGAATATGGAAACAGTGATGAAGTTATCATATACCCCCGAGGGCGCCGGTGAAGAGACGGGCATGAGCCGAACCCGTATTTTTAATGCGCTTAAAACTGGCGACCTCAAGGCCCGCAAGGCTGGCGGCAGAATCATCATCCTTGGCGCCGACCTCCAAGCCTATATCGACGCGCTTCCCGAACGGCCAGCCCAAGCCGCTGCATGATCCCCAACCCATAGAGA
>JADFNT010000365.1 GCA_022563215.1 Pseudomonadota bacterium | reverse complement strand
AGAACGTTCATTGGCCCATGGAGTTTCATTTTTCCCTTCACAGTTCCGAACCATCACGAAAGGCAGAAAATTCATACCCTTATGGCGTTGGTGCAGAGCTTAACGATAGTTAGTTAACAAGAGGTTAGATTCCGCCATAACCCGGCGCTACCGCCGACTTCGGCAGGTTAATTAAAGGTTAAGAGTTCGGCACAAAGGGGGGATCATGTCAACCCTTGGATCGCCGACCGATCAGCGGGCATGCCCCAAACCGATCAGCGTGCATGCCTAAGACGCCCCGGCGGTGTTCATGTCCTCGCCGCTCAGGGTGGCGGTGAAGGGCGGCATGGGGATGCCATTGGAGGTCGACTGCTGCGATCCGCCGACCATCATCGGGCGGAGGAAGTTGAGGACCATGAAATCGAAGGTAACGCCCGACAGCCTGACCGTCACCATCGGCACCAGGTCAGCCCCCGGCCGGCCGGCGAAGCCCATGCCGACATGGGCGTATTCGACGATGACGTTCGACGGCCGCACCCGGAAGAAGACGCCGGACATGTGGTCGACGATGTCGTTGAAGGCGGTGCTGTCATGGGTGATGCTGAACCCGCCCGGGCAACCCGTACAGGTGCAGGTGGTGTTGTTGCAGATCACCGTGAAGGCCCCCACCGTCGAGGTATCGAGCGACGTCCCCGGTGAAAAACCCCCGTCGATGACGCCGTTCCAGCCAGAGCTTGAAAAACCGGCGGCCACCGGATTGGACTGCACGGCGTAACGCACGCCGAGCTCGGTCGACTTCTCGGCGCTGTTCCACTGCCAGAGCGCCAGCGAAAACTCGACGATGGAGATGGTCAGCACCATAAGCAGGCCGATGACGATGGCGAATTCGACCGCGGTGGCGCCGCCCGGCTCGCGCGCAAGCGCCCCAAGCCCAAATTTACGCAATCTTCTCAACATCTTAACGCTCCTCATGACTGCCCGTGCCGGCGGTGTGGGGCGCGGCCCGATCCCGGAGGCCCCGGAGCCTGACATCGCCCTGGCCGGCTACCGCCGTCGCCAATACGGGCGCCGGCGCGCCGATAGAGCCGGCGGCATAACGCACCCCCATCATCCCCCAACCATTCTTAACTTTCCCTTAAGGGCTATGGTTAATCCGGCGCTTCCCCTCGACGGCCGGGGTCGACGGCGATGGAGCCGGACGGAACCGATCCCGGCGCGCCGGCGGAAGCCGGCGGCAAACCCAGGCGCGTTACCGGCGGGCCGGCGGTAGCTCGGCGTTCAAAAATGAGGGGGAAAGGCCGGGCTCGAATGGAGGAAGACGGCCTTGCAGGGAGCCCGTGGAGGAGTCTACGAAGTGCCGCCGCTGTACATGTCCTCGCCGGAAAGCGTGGCGGTGAAGGGCGGCATGGGGATGCCGCTGGTGGTCGATTGTTCCGAGCCGAAGAACATCAGCGGGCGGATGAAGCTCAGGACCATGAAATTGAAGGTGACGCCGGTCAGCCTGACGGTGACCACCGGCACGATATCGAGGCCCGGCCGGCCGGCGAAGCCCATGCCGACATGGCTGTAATCGATGGTGACATTGGTCGCGTCGAGGTCGGAACCGCGAAAGACGCCATCCATCCGGGTGATGATGGCGTTGAAGGCAACGGTATCGACTCCGGTCGGGTTCGAAACGCTACCGGTAAAATCACCGCATCCCGCGCCTGAGCATGAACAGCTTGTATTGGTGCAACTCAACGTGAAGGCGGCGAGGTTCGAGAAGTTGAGGGGCGTGCCGGGATTGAACCCCCCGCCGGTGACGCCGTTGTACTCCGACAAGCCCAACGCCACCGGGTCGGACTGGACGGCGTAGCGGACGCCGAGCTCGGTCGCCTTCTCGGCGGTGTTCCACTGCCAGAGCGCCAGGGAAAACTCGATGAGGGCGACGGTCAGCACGATGAGCAGGCCGAAGACGATGGCGTTTTCGACCGAGATCGAGCCACCCCGGTCCCCGGCCAGCTTCCGGCGCGACGAATTTCGCCGGCCTTTCATCCCCGGATCGTTCGACCCCCGATCATTCGCCCCCGGATCATTCGCCCCCGGATCATTGGCCAATGTAACGCTCCTGATGGCTGACCTCGAAGGTGATCGGCCCGATCCCGAAGGCCTGGAGCAGGATATCCTCGAACGGCACCGACGCCGTCACGGTGACGACGTTGACCGTCAGGGTGCCGGTGTCGACCGCCACCGGCCCGGTGATGCAGACGGTCTTGTAGGCCGCCGGATTGGCCAACCTGTCCCAGGCCGCCATCAGCGGAGGCGGGGGGGCTATCGAGTCCGGGTTGAATACGCCGTACATCGCCAGGTCCTTGGCG
>JADFNT010000364.1 GCA_022563215.1 Pseudomonadota bacterium | reverse complement strand
GAGGCACATTCGGCGCTGGCGTCGGAGGGCGTCAACGCCATCGAATACGCGGCCGAGTTGATCGCCTACCTCAAGGACATGGCGCGGCGGAAAGAGGCCGAAGGCCCCTATGACGAGCTTTACGAGATCACCTATTCGACCGTCCACACCGGCGTCATATCGGGCGGCGTGCAGCTCAACATCGTGCCCAAGGCGTGCCGGTTCGAGTTCGAGTTCCGCACCCTGGCCATCGACGACCCCGAAGCCCTGGAAGGTGAAATCCGCGATTACGCGGCCCAGACGCTTGAGCCGTTGATGCACGCCGTCAGCCCCGAGGCCGGCATCGACATCGAGTGCTTCAACGACATGCCGGGGCTCGAGATCGACGCCGACGAGGACGTGGTAACGTTCGTCAAGGCCCTGGCCGGGCGCAACGACCACGCCAAGGTCGCCTTCGGCACCGAGGCCGGGCTGTTCCACACCCGCGCCGGCATCCCGACCGTCGTCTGCGGCCCCGGCGACATCGCCCAGGCCCACAAGCCCAACGAATTCATTACGCTTAAGCAGATCGCCAAGGGCGAGGACTTCATGCGCCGGCTGATGGATGAAGTCTGCGCCGGTTAGAGGAGCGGACACTTAAACCCGGTTGGGGTTCTTCGCGCCGAGGTCCGCTTTACCCCCCTAAAGCGGACATAAATGATGGGTGCGATCAATGTCTGCTGATGACCCGGAGCGGAAATTCGTTGGATTTTGCGGTTCAAAAGGGGGAGCCTCTCTGGAATAATGGTTAGGAAGGTCGTAATGAAAGTCTTGACCCTAGCAACTGGCCTTGTATTTCCTTCGCTCCCTGCTTTGGCGGGTGGCACTCCTCCCTGGGTTCCCTACACGCCGGAGCTACCGATAACAACGACGTCGCCAATCAGTGACTTGAATAAAACGGATTTTAGCTCGGGTGGTGTTCTGCCGTCCGTAGAGACACCCAAGGTTGTCATCCAGCAACCGAATGAGGTTGTCATTCAGGAACCGGAAATAAAAGTCGAACCGAGGGCGAAGGGAAAATAAGGGGCAACCGATGACGGCTCCGTTCCTGAAGTCGGCGGCCGTCGGTTTCGTTTGCCGGTACCGGTTGTGGGTATTGGGTGCGATCGCAGTTCTCAGTTTCATCGACGTTTCCGCCTTCGCCATCAGCTATCTCGTCTATCCGGGTTACCTGGATAACGGCGAGCCGGTGATCGCGATGACGTCGTGGCGGCTTTTGGATGGGTTCCCCGCCTATCCCGCGTTTGATGGTCCGGACCTGACGTCCAATGTTTATGGGCCGATCACCTATTTGACCCACGCGGTCAGCTTCCTCCTCGCCGGCCCGGGCGTGGCCACCAGCAAGGCCGCGGGAATCGTTGCAGTGACGTCAATCCCCGTCATCGTCTTCTTCACCCAGCGGCGGCACGGGCTTCCGTGGGCTTCGACGGCGGTGATCCTAGCCGCTGGTTTTATTTTGCTCGGCCTGCCGACCTCGATTTGGAACCGGCCGGATCCCTTCCTCGCCTTCTTGGTCGCGGTCTCGGTTTGGGCGATGAATGCGTCGGAGAAAGGGCGGCCAGAATGGGGTAAAAGCGTGTTGATCGGCCTATGCGGCGGCTTGGCGGCGGGGTTCAAGCTATTTGCGGGAGTCTATTTTCTACCGGTAGTCTTGCTTCATTGTTGGGGGCGCGGTTTCAAGACGTTTTGGTTGATCTCAGCCGTTGGCGCTTTCGCCATCGTCGCGCCCTTCGCGTTCGATCCGTTCTCCCTTGCCAATTTCGCCGCGTGGTTCCCGCTGATGGCGGCAAAAAATTCTGAGATATTGCTGGCGACCAAGGTGTATCGGTACCTGTTGTTCTATCTCGCGCCGGTTCTTTTCTTCCTCGCCGCCATTCGATGGTCGGATCAGCCTCTCGAAAAGGCCGAAACCGCTTATTTCGGGGCGTTTATTTTCTCCGTACTCATCGTCCTTATTCCGGCAATAAAGCCGGGCGCCGGCTGGTATTACTTTTTTCCGTTTCTCGCCATCGTTATCGACATGATCGTCCGTTATTCCGCGTCCGTCATCCGCAACAGAAAGGTTGTCCTGGGAGGGGCCGGTGTTTTGGCGGCGGCGCTTCTGATCATGTCCGTTCCCATTCAAAAAAGGTTCCAACGAGCACTGCATTGGGATGAGGCGCGCCAAATCACGGCGGAAATTAACGAGGTCATGGCTGCGTATCCGGGAAAGACGATCCAGATGGGCACGGGAAAATCCATTGCTGGCTATAACAATACCTTTTACAAACCACTGCTCGTTTTTGCCGGTCATACCTACACCTTGGACGTTGCCATCACTATTGAA
>JADFNT010000363.1 GCA_022563215.1 Pseudomonadota bacterium | reverse complement strand
TCGACCATGGGGCAGATGTCCGGGCCGCGGGTGTTGAGCAGATCCGCGGAGGGCTGGAAGTAGCTGCCGACCCGCGATCGCAGATCCTTCGCCTTGCCGACGTAGAGCACCCGTCCGCTGTCGTCCTTCATCAGGTAGACCCCGGGCACCTTGGGCAACTCGGAGATGATCTTGCGTATGCTTTCCAGCCGGTTTTCCGCCATCATGCCCATTGTAGGCGAATCCGGCTCCCGGCAACGCCGGGCGGTGACCGAAAAGGCCAGCGGCGTGTCGGTGCGGTGGCCGACCCGGGCCAGGGCGTCGCCGGCGAATATTTCATCGACGTCGTCGGACGCCTTGAGCAACGCCTCGATGCCGCCGAGGCGGTCCCGGGCCTCGTCGGCGACGTAGATGTGGGCGCTGAAACCGTTGGAGGCGACGACGACTTCATGGGAGTCCGGGCCGTCCTTCAGGCCCGCCCCGATCAGCATGGTTTCCAGCGGGATGATCCGCTCCACGGTTTCGTGGCCGTGGTCGGAGGCGACGATCAGCAGCACATCGTCGCCGCCGGCGGTCTCCTTCACGGCGTCGGCGACGCGCCCGGCGTTGGCGTCGGCGCGGCCGATGACGCTTAAGTGTTCGGGCGAGCCCAGCGGCACGGCGTGGCCGGTGTGGTCCGGCTCGCACTGCCACAGCAGCGCCAGCCGCGGCCGCCGGGCCCCCAAGACCTGGTCGCAGAAACGCGCCGTCATTTCGGCGTCGCCGTCGGCGTCGTGACTGACGCGGAGCCCTTCGGCCTCGGGAAGCGGCTCGAGGCCGGGGCCGAAGGACCCGGCGCGGTGGTAAAGGTGGCCATGCCCGTCCGGGTCCTGGAAATAGGCGGCCCCCGGCGACACGTTGGAAAAGACGATCGAGCCGCCGTCGTCCTTCAGGCGCTCGGCCAGGGTCGGGACCAACAGCGTCCGCCCGGTGGCCTTGCGCAGCCGGTCGCGGAAATCGGCATGGCCGACGTTGAGCGCCACCAGCCCGTCGCCTTCGTCGATGGCGACGCAGTTGCCCTCCAACCCATGGCGCCCCGGCAGGCAGCCGGTGGCGATGGACGCCGACGTGGTGCGGGTGGTCGAGGGAAAGACCCCGCGGTGACGGATAAAGGACTGCCCTTCCCGGGCCAGGGCGCACAGGTTGGGGGTCAGATCGGGCGTCACCATGTCGGCCCGAAGCCCGTCGCATATCACGACAACGGCGCGTTTCATTCGGCTGTCCTCTCCTGGATTTCCGGCGTCCAACACCAAGGCCGGCCCGCCCGCCGGTCCTTGTCCGTTGCCGGGACTTTGGCCCAAAACGCCCGGCAAAAAAAGCCCAGGGCGAATTTCCCTGGCCGCCGGGGGGAGCGGTGGATGGATTGGTTCGATGGAATGGCACGGCCCGGAAGCTCAAGGAGCATTCGGATATCGGCGTGGTCAACCTGCCCGGGCCTTAAGCTGGATAGCGCTCTAGAGAGCACCCGGAACGGACATCATTTCCGGTGTGCTTCTAAGCGCCGGGAAGATCTTACCGATGTGATAGTTATGGCAAGTCAGGCAGCTTTCCCCGGCTTCGACGGCGGTATGGCAACCGGCGCAAAGCTGGCGCGGAATCTGTTCGAAATTACTGGCGAAAGTCGCCGGGTTCCGGTCCTTGAACGAATCAAGGTACTTGGCGTCCTTATCGAAAGTATGGCAGGTCAAGCAGCCTTTTTCATCAAGCAGGCTGAAATGGGACGTGTGCGAGAAGACGGTGAACGGGTGATCGCCGGGCGCCAGGCGCGCGCCCAGCCAATTGACCCTGAGCCTCCCGTCCGTATCGGCGTCGATGCTGTGGCATTTGGCGCAAAGGCCCGGCGATTTGTCGGAAGCCAGGCTCTCGAAAATCTGCCGGGTGGTCACTTCCCGGGACAAGGCGGCGGCTTGTCCGCTAACATCCAGCCAAGCCTTCAGGAACCTGTCGGCATGGCCGGTTGGGCGGTAGCGGAGTGTAAATTCGTCGCGATACCAGCCCCCGGCCATTGACCAGTCCTCGCCGCTGGCAAGATTCTCCGGTTCATCCCGGAAATCTTCCCGGGCGGCGGCTTGTTCTCCGGATTCGGCGGATTTTCCTTCCTTTTCGTCGGTCAGCAAGCCATCGCCGTCCTTCTCATCGATCAGCAGGCCATCGCCGCCCTTCTCATCGGTCAACAGGCCATCGCCGTCCTTCTCATCGGTCAACAGGCCATCGCCGTCCTTCTCATCGGTCAGCAGGCCATCGCCGTCCTTCTCATCGGTCAACAGGCCATCGCCGTCCTTCTCATCGGTCAGCAGGCCATCGCCGTCCTTCTCATCGGTCAGCAGG
>JADFNT010000044.1 GCA_022563215.1 Pseudomonadota bacterium | reverse complement strand
CGGCTGGCGCTTCTCGATACCACGGCCCGCGCCGACAGCCCGGAACAGACAAAGCAACGCTCGGCCTTCATCGATCAACTTGAATTCGGCGAGTTTCGCGGCGTCACCTCCAGGCTTATGCCGCTGTTGATCCACGAGGACCGGCTCGATGACGGGGAGATTACCGCCGTCATCAAGGCCTCGGCCGAGAACGTCGGTCCCGAGGCCTATGTCCGCCAGCAAAAGGCGATCATGTCCCGGCCCGACGGGCTCGGGGACCTGCAAAGGATCGCCTGCCCGGCGCTGGTGCTGTGCGGACGCCAGGACGCCTTGACGCCCCTTCATTTGCATGAGGAAATGGCGGCGGCTATTCCGGGCGTGTCGCTGGTGGTCATCGAGGACTGCGGCCACCTGGCGCCGTTGGAAAGGCCCCGCGCCGTCAGCGCCGTGATGCGCTACTGGCTGGGGACTTAAAAAGGAAAGGGACCGCATGGCCGGCAACATCCTGCCCTTCAAGGGCACCTGGCCCACCATCGATGCGAGCGTCTTCCTGGCGCCGACGGCCACCGTCATCGGCGACGTCGAAATCGGCGCCGAAACCAACATCTGGTGGGGCTGCCTGGTCAGGGGCGACATGAACGTCATCCGCATCGGCCACAGGGTCAACATCCAGGACCTCACCGTCGTCCACGTGGACAGCCAAAAATACGGCACCTTCATCGGCGATAACGTGACCATCGGGCACGGGGCGGTCATCCATGCGTGCACCCTCGAGGACGGCTGCTTCGTCGGCATGCAGGCCTGTATCATGGACGGCGCGGTGGTCGAAACGGGGGCCATGGTCGCCGCCGGCGCCCTGGTGCCGCCGGGCAAGACCGTCAAGGGGGGCCAGCTTTGGGCCGGGACGCCGGCCCGGTTCATGAGGGACTGCGGCGAGCAGGAACGCGACATGATCGAGCGCGTCCCGCCGGAATATTGGGAGATGGCCGAGGAGTACCTTAAAATCGATATCGGCGTCGTCGGCAAGGAATAGGGGAGGCAACGGACCCATGAACGAGGAACCGGACGTCATCCGGGTGCTGCTGGCCAAGGTCGGCCTCGACGGCCACGACCGCGGGATCAAGGTCGTCGCCCGCGTGCTCCGCGACGCCGGCATGGACGTGGTCTATACCGGGCTCCACCGGACGCCCGGGGAGGTCGTCCAGGCCGCCGTCCAGGAGGACGTGGACGTCTTGGGCGTCAGCCTGCTTTCCGGCGCCCACATGACCATCATCCCCGATATCCTGGACCAGTTGAAGGAAACGGGCGCGGCGGACATCCGCGTCGTCGTTGGCGGCGTCATGCCCGACGGCGACGTCGACGCCCTGAAGGAGATGGGCGTCGCCGAGGTGTTGTTGCAGGACACTCCGCCCGACGCCATCGTGGCGACGCTCCGCCGGGTCGTCGCCCGGCGCGGGCCGCGTTGACGGGCGGTCATGGAATCCTGGTCTTTTCCGCCTTCCTACGATCCCGGCACCATGCCGGACGCCGACAGCCGTTACTGGTTTCCGGTCCGCGAAACCATGGCCCCCGGCGACAGGGAGGCGGCGATCATCGAACGGCTGCGGGCGGTCATGGCTTACGCTTATGACAAGGCGCCCTTTTACCGCCGAAAATGGGACGACGCGGGGGTGCATCCGGACCAGATCAAGAGCCTGGAGGATTTCGAGCGCGTGCCGGTGACCACCAAGGCGGAACTGCGCGCGTCTCAGGCCGAGAACGAGCCCTTCGGCGATTACCTCTGCGTCGCCGAGACGGAAATCCACCACATCCACGGCACGTCGGGCACCACGGGCCGGCCGACGGTCTTCGCCATCGGCCGCGACGACTGGTCGGTGATCGCCAACAACCAGGCCCGGGTCATGTGGGGCATGGGGCTTCGCCCCGGCGACATGGTCTTCATCGGCTCGGTATTCAGCCTCTACATGGGATCGTGGGGGACCCTGATCGGGGCCGAGCGGCTGGGGGCGAAAACCTTTCCCTTCGGCGCCGGGGCCACCGGCATGACCGCGCGCGCCGCCATGTGGATGCAACTGACCAAGCCGAAGGCCTTCTACGGCACCCCCAGCTATGCCCTGCACCTGGCGGAAACGGCCGTCGCCGAGGGGATCGAACCCCGCGACTTCGAACTCGAATTGCTGTTCTTCTCCGGCGAACCCGGGGCCTCGATCCCCAGCCTCAAGAACCGCATCGAGGAGATTTACGGCGCCCAGGTCATCGACTCCGGCTCCATGGCGGAAATGACGCCGTGGATGACCGCCGCCGGCTCCAAGGAGACCGACGGCATGCTGTTGTGGCAGGACATGGTCTACACCGAGGTCTGCGACCCCAAGTCCCATTCCCGGGTCGGTTGGGGGGAGCAGGGGACGCTCGTCTACACCCACCTGGAGCGCACCTCGCAGCCGATGATCCGGCTGCTGTCGGGCGACCTGACCCATTGGACCGACGGCGCCGACAATCCGTGCGGGCGCACCTATCCGCGCCTGCCCGACGGCATTTACGGGCGCATCGACGACATGTTCACCATCCGGGGCGAGAACATCTACCCCAGCGCCATCGACGGCGTCCTGAACCAGCTTCCCGGCTACGGCGGCGAGCACCGCATCATCATCAGCCGCGAAGGCGCCATGGACGAACTTCTGGTGCGCATGGACGCCCTCGAGGACGTCTTCGCCAAGGGCGACGACGCGCTGGCGGCGCTCCGGGACCGGGCGGAAAAGGACCTGGGCACCGTCTTGGGCGTCCGCGCCCGGGTCGAGATCGTTAAGTCGGACACCATCCCGCGCACCGATTTCAAGGCCCGGCGGGTCATCGACGACCGCGACCTGTTCGAGTCGCTGATCGGCGGGGGCCGAGGGGAATGAGCGCCAAGAAAACTGGCGGCAAAAATGATCTCGGCATGGACCTGCTCGACGGCGTGGAGAAGGGCAATGTGCGCGCCATCGCCCGCATGATCTCGCTGGCCGAGGCGGCGAAACCGGAAAGCCGGCCGGCCTTGGCGGAAATCTTCCGCCGCGCCGGCAACGCCCACGTGATCGGCATCACCGGCGTCCCCGGCAGCGGCAAATCGACCCTGGTGGACGTCCTGGCGAAGGCGATGCGGGCCTCGGGGCGGCGCGTCGGCATCGTCGCCATCGACCCGTCGAGCCCGTTTTCCGGCGGCGCCATCCTCGGCGACCGGGTGCGGATGACCGAGCTGACCGGCGACGACGGCGTCTTCATCCGCTCCATGGCGACGCGCGGCGCGCTCGGCGGCCTGGCCCGGTCCAGCCTCGAGGCGGTGGACGTGCTCGATGCCGCCGGTTTCGACCTCATCCTTATCGAGACCGTCGGCGTCGGCCAGGACGAGGTCGACGTGGTGCAGGCGGCGCATACGGTGGTCGTGATCTCGGCCCCGGGCCTCGGCGACGAGATTCAGGCGATCAAGGCCGGGATCCTGGAAATCGCCGACATCCATGTGGTGTCGAAATGCGACCGGGCCGATTCCAACGCCACCATCACCGACCTCAAGGGCATGCTGACCCTGGGCGTGCGGGCGATGGACATGCACGAAGGCGGTTGGCGGGTGCCGGTGGTGCCGACCAGCGCCGAGACGGTTGAAGGCATCGACGACCTGCTGGCTGCCATCGACGGCCACGGCCGGCACCTGGCGGACTCTGGCGGCCTGGAGGAGCGTCGCCGGCAGATTCTCGAGATGCGGGTCCTGAAGACCGCCGAGGACATAATCCGCAAAGACTTCCGGGACCGCCGTGATAAGCTTTCGGGGTTGATGGACCGGGTTCGGGACCGCTCGATGGACCCCCACGAGGCGGCGCTGAAACTGTTGGACAGGATCAACGAGGACTGACCGATGGGCCAAGCCAAAGCCAAGGCCAAATCCAAAAACGGCCAAGGGAAAGACAAGACCAAGGGCAAAGGGGACGCCATCGCCGGCATGACCCGCGAACAGCTCGAGGAAAAGCTGAGAGCCTGGGAGCGGGGCGAACTGGCCGACTTCATCGCCCGCCAGCCGGAAGCCAAGTCCGAATACAAGACCGCCTCGGGGTTGCCGTTGAAAAGGGTCTATACGGCGCTCGATAGGGGTGACGGCACCGACGACATCGGCCTGCCGGGCCAATACCCGTTCACCCGCGGCCCCTACCCGACCATGTACCGGGGCCGGCTGTGGACGATGCGCCAGCTCGCCGGCTACGGCACCGGGGCGGACACCAACGAGCGCATGAAATACCTGCTGGCCCACGGCAACACCGGGCTTTCGGTCGATTTCGACATGCCGACGCTGATGGGCTACGACTCCGACCACCCGATGTCGCGGGGCGAGGTCGGGCGCGAGGGCGTCGCCGTCGATACGCTGGCCGACCTGGAAGCGCTGTTCGACGGCATCGACCTGACCGAGATTTCCGTTTCCATGACCATCAACCCGACGGCGTGGATTCTGATGGCCATGTACATCGCCGTCGCCGAGGGGCGGGGGTACGACCTGAACCGGCTTTCCGGCACCCTCCAGAACGACATCCTCAAGGAATACACGGCGCAGAAGGAATGGATCTATCCGCCGCGGCCGTCGATGCGCCTGGTCCGCGACACCATCGTCTACGGCGCCCAAAACATGAAACGCTACAACGCCGTCAACATCTCCGGCTATCACATCTCGGAAGCCGGCGCGACGTCGCTGCAGGAAGCCGCGTTCACCATGTGCAACGCCATCGCCTACGTCGAGGAGGTGACCAAGACCGGGGTGGCGGTCGACGACTTCGCGCCCAGGCTGTCGTACTACTTCGTTTCCCAGGCCGATTTCTTCGAGGAAGTGGCCAAGTTCCGCGCCGTGCGCCGCGTCTACGCCAAGATCATGAAAGAACGCTTCGGCGCCGAAAAACCTGAATCCATGCGCCTGCGTTTCCATTGCCAGACGGCGGCGGCGACCCTGACCAAGCCGCAGCACCAAGTCAATCTGATGCGCACTGCGTTTCAGGCCCTGGCGGCGGTCATGGGCGGGGCGCAGAGCCTGCACACCAACGGCTTGGACGAGGCCTTCGCCATCCCCACCGAGGAGGCGATGAGGCTGGCGCTGCGCACCCAGCAGGTGATCGCCGACGAGACCAACGTCGCCTCGGTCATCGATCCCTTAGGGGGATCCTATTACGTCGAGGCGCTGACCGACGAGTTCGAGAAGCGCATTTTCGACATCATCGGGCAGGTCGACGACATGGGCGGCACCATCAAGGCCATCGAGCAGGGCTGGTTCCAGAAGGAGATCGCCGATTCGGCCTACGACGACGCGCTCCGCAAGGCGTCCGGCGAGCGGCCGGTGATCGGCGTCAACAAGTACGTCGAGGATGGCGAAACGCCGAAGGTCGAAACCCACGCTCACGACCCGGAGACCGAGGCGCGGCAGATCGCCGGCCTGAACAAGGTGCGCGACGAGCGCGATAATCAGAAACTGGCCGAGCTTCTGGACCGGCTCAAGACCGTGGCGGAGGACGAATCCGAGAACATCATGCCGATCACCATCGAGCTGGTGAAGGCCGGCGCGTCCATGGGCGACATCGTCGAGAGCTTGCGCGAAATCTGGGGCACCTACCGGGAAACGCCGGTGATTTAGGCGGCGGCGCGGCCCCGATTCCAGGCTGAGAATCCCCACGGTGTGCAACGGTGGGCATTGGTCGGCATTCGGTGTGCATCGGGTGGACATTCGGTGGACATCGGGTGGTCATTGGGTGGACATTTGGTGGTTGTCCGGTGGCCTTTGGGGGTCGTTTTTTAAAGGATTTTGGCGCATTTCGGCGGGCCCCTGAGCCATTGGGGGCGGGCCGATTCTCACTTATTCACGATGTCAAAGAGCGGCCCCGGCAGCGTCCGGAGGATAAAGAACGAATATAGAACATTTTAAGGGTTCTGTCAAGGGTGGCGAGGTCCGCCAACAGGTGGGAATGAGACATTGGTTTTGTCGGACCTGAATGTCTGAAAATAGCCACAAGCGGACCTTGCGATGACGGGTTTTCCGCCGTCCGCCACTTTATTGCTTTTCATTAAACGTTGGCCCGTAACACGAATATCCGGGCCGGAATGGGGACTTCCTTTTCAATCCGCACGACGACCGGGTCGTGGCAAACGACCGCGAACCCGGATTCCGCCGCCAGTTTTTCGATATAGGTGTCGCTTTGGGAATAGCGGCCACTGGGCAGAAGCTTAAAATCGCCGTCTTCCAGGTGTTCGACCGAAAATACGAACAGTCCACTATCCGTCAGGGCTCGGCGGGCGGCCGCAAAAATCCCGTCCAGCTTGCCGATATAAATAAAGGTATCAGCCGACAGGATAAGGTCGTATGCGGCGGGGCGCACGTCGGGCCCTTCGAGAAAATCAAGCACATCGGCGAGATGGAGGTTGGCGTAGGCACCTTTCGCCTCGGCCTGTTCCAGCATCTTCGGCGAAAGGTCGACGCCGTCGATTTCGCCCGCCATGTCCCGGAAGTTTTCCGCCACCATTCCGGTGCCGCACCCAAGATCCAGCACCCGGGGGAATGTCTTCGGCACCTCCGGTACGGTGTCAACAGCCTGGCGCATCAGAGTGGGGATTTTGTACCCCAAAGCGTTGGTCAGGTGATCGTCGAATCTTGGCGCGTAGTCGTCGAACAACTTGCGGATATATTCTTCCGGGGCGATGTCCGTAGTTTCGCCGCTGATTGAGGAAATTAAATGGCGCGCATACTGCAGCCCGGGGTCGATGTCCAGGGCGTGGCGGTAACTTTTCAACGCCTCGTCTGGCCGCCCCAGTTCTTGGAGTACAATACCAAGGTTGTTATGCGCCTCGGCGCAATCGGGCTTGATGGCTAGGGCCTTGTGGTAACTGGCGACGGCTTCATCCAGCCGTTCCAGGTTCTGGAGCGCATTGCCAAGGTTACTATGCGCCTCGAGGTAATCGGGCTTGATGGTGAGGGCCTTGTGGTAGCTGGCAACGGCCTCATCGATCCGCCCCAATTCTGTTAACGCATTGCCAAGGTTGTAGTGCGCCTCGGCGTAATCGGGCTTGATGGCGAGGGCCTTGTGAAAGCTTGCCACGGCCTCATCCAGATTCCCCCGTTCTTTTAACACGTTGCCAAGGTTGTTATGCGCCTCGGCGTAATCGGGCTTGATGGCGAGGGCCTTGGTGATGAGATCAACGGCGGTGTCGTGGTTTCCCACTTGATGGGCAATCACACCAAGCAGATGCAAGGCGACAGGCTGATTGGGGTCGGCTTGCAATATCTGTTGATAGATGCCCTCGGCTTTAGGTAGGTCACCCGCCTTGTGGTGGTGCACGGCGAGGTCCAAGGCTTGTTGGATATCTGGGGCATTTCCCGTCGGTTGTCCACCGATGGGTGCCAAGCGTCGGCTCTTCTTAGCTAGTTTCCGTTGGCGGCGTTTTTCTGCTCTGTTCAATAGATATTCCACATTTCCTGGATAGGCCAAAACCCCGACAATCTTATCCCCATTCCCCCGCCAGGAGAACTGCGTTCATTCCGCAACAATCCGGTGGCCTAATGTCTGGTTTTGAACCGATTTGCGACATTCAGGCGCGATGGACTTCCCCAAAATTCAATCGTAGCATCTCAACTCTATGAAGAACTTGTGTCGTCTCTGGCATGGCAAACTGACGCTCCAAAATGCGTTTTGGAACTGGGCTGTTTTCGGCGGTCTCATCGTCAATGTTGTGTCCAGCGCACTTTTTCTTTTCCTGATCATGGCTGATCGCCCGATTTCGGCGTTCATTGTCGGTTACGCTTTCCCTGTGCCATACAATGCCATCGTCTTAGTAGGCGTGTGGCGTTCAGCCGAACGATTCACCGGTGAACGTCGCGTGGCTGACTTTGCGCGGATCGTAACGGTTATCGGTATGGTCGTGCTCAGTGTCATATGACGGGCTGGCCTGGACCAACGCCATCCGCTGCAGCTTTGCTGCCGGTGGCCCTCGAAGGCGGCGCAAGTCTGTTACCGGATAGTTCCCGCCTTCGGCTGTTGGTTGTTTATAGCTGAAAGTTATATGGCACTTTTGAAGAATTTTACATTTCAAGTTCTTGCGGCCGCATGTCCGCTTTTGGCTATTAGCGGACCTAAACGCCGACCTGCCATTTGGTCCGCTCTGCGGGTTAAAGCGGACATTATTGCTTCGATTGTCCACTCATCATCCAAAAACGCTCAGTGACTGGCAAGGACTGTAACGACCGCTCCCGGTCGGAAACCCCGCGGCGCCGTCGTCGGGGTACAATTTAGGTAATACAGGCCACTAGCCGTTCACGCCGTTTCTTCGTTATAGCGGTCGGCCTAGGCCCCCCTCACCCCGCCGGCACGGCGGCGAAAATCTCCCGCCTCAGTAGATTCCGCTCCAGCGCCTCGAGGGTGCGCTGGCGACGGGCCATCAGGTCCGCCGCGCCTTCGGCGTCGTGGACGCGCTCGATCTCGTCGACGTTGGCCTTCTCAAAGCCGAACATTTTGGCGAAGGTTTCGCTATATTCCGCCGTCACGTCGCCCCGGGCGGTGACGGTCCAGCCCGTGCATGCCAGCATTTCCGCATAGTCCATCGGCGACTCGATGAACGTCGGGCCGCCGGCGGCGGCGGTTCCGTAATCCGCGTCCGACAGCCCGGTGGCGATGGAGATGACCGAGAACACCATCTTGGCTTGGTTGCCGGCGACGCGGCGGCATTCCTCCAGCACCGCCTGTTTCTCGACCAGGCAGCACAGCACGTCGGAATGATAGATGGCGTCGAACCTGCCACCGGGAAACGGCAGCGCCGCCCCGTCGGCCTGGACGATCCGGCATCGCTCCGCCAGGCCGTCCTTGTCGGCCCTTTTGCGGGCCGCTTGCAGGCCCTCCAGGGGCAGGTCGATGAGGGCCGCCTCGCAGCCCGTCCGTTTGGCCAGATAGAGCCCCGGCCAGCCGGACCCGGCGCCGATTTCCAGGTACCGCGTTGCCGGGCCGAGGCCCAGGATATTGCCGATGTCGTCGGCTTCCTCCCTCGTCGTCCAGCTTGTGCAGCCGTAATCGCAGCCGCACACGGCGCGCTCGATTTCGAGCATGGTTTCCGATTGGGTCAGGTGCCGGTAGGTATTCGAGAAGCGCTCGATCAGCGCCTGTTCGCCGTCGGTGCGCGGCATCGGCCTAGCCCGAGCGCACCTTGACGTAGGTTCCCGGCGCGTCGCAGAGCGCCTTCAGCTTGCCCGAGCCAGGTTGGCGGGCCG
>JADFNT010000043.1 GCA_022563215.1 Pseudomonadota bacterium | reverse complement strand
GCTCCGGGAGGCGGACAACCGGCAAGGCGGCGTAGCCCCCCCTTCGACTTTCGCGCCTCACCCTGAGCTCCGTCGAAGGAAAGGCGCGTTGCCCGGGGCTGGGACGGCGATCTCGACCCGCCTTCGCGAAGCCCGCCATGGCGGGCATAGGAAGGAGCATGAAGCGGCCATAGGCGATGCCGTGCCCGGAGGGCGATTTCCCGTTGACGGAACCCTAAATATGTTCTATATTTGTTCCTTATCCTCCGATGCTACCGGAGGCCGCTCTTTGACATCGTGAATAGGAGAAAATCGGTTCGCCCCCAATTGCTCAGGGGCCCGCCGAGACGCGGCCAAATCCTTATAATTCCACCCCCCAAAGGCTCCCCGGACTCCTCGAAAAACCACCCAATAACCACCAAATGTCCACCGAATGTCCACCGAATGTCCACCCGATGTCCACCGTTTGCACACCGAATGCCGACCGATGCCGACCCCTGCATACCGTGGAGAAACCGGGGAGCCCTCAACCCCTCTATAAAGAGCCCCCCCGGCGGCCCACCATCCGGGAAATCGGATCGCTGTTAAAGCGATAAAATTCCCTGTATCGTCTCTGGTCATCAGGGAATTCCGCGGAGACGGGTTCGCCCGAGACCATGCCCACCGCCATATATCAACAGCCCGCTTCTTGATCAACCCGCCAAAACCCCATGTCCTGGTGATCCATAATCCCACCGCCGGCTGGCGGCGGCGTTGGAAAATGCGCCGGGTGATCGGCCATTTGCGCAACATGGGTGCCCGGGTCACGTTGTTTGAAACCGAGGCGCCCGGCGACGCCACGGTTAAGGCGCGCGACGCAAATGGGCACGACGTGATCGCCGTTGCCGGCGGCGACGGCACCGTCAACGAAGTGGTCAACGGCCTCGACGGGGAGGGGCCGCCGGTGGCCTTCATTCCCCTGGGCACGGCCAACGTACTGGCGTGGGAACTCGCCCTTCCCCGTTCGGCTGCCGCCCTGGCCCGGATGATTTTCGACGGCCAGACCCGGCGCGTCTATCCCGGGCTCGTCAACGGGCGGCGCTTCGTGCTGATGGTCGGCGTCGGGCTCGACGCCTGGACGGTGGAACGGGTGAAGCCAGGGATTAAACGCAATCTTGGCGGTTTCGCCTATGGGATCGCGCTTTTATCCTTTCTCCGCCGGTTCCGTTTCGGGCCTTACCGGGTGATTGTGGACGGCCGGGAAATCGAGGCGACGAGCGCCATCATCACCCGCGCGCGTCGTTACGCCGGCCCCTTCGTCATCGCCCCCGAGGCCGGGCTCGAGCACCGGTTCTTAACCGTCGTGGCCTTGACCCGGAGCGGAATTTGGAACGTCCTGCGTTACGCGGCCGCCCTTATGCTCGGCCGCCTGTACGCGTTATCCGATGTTCGGATCCTTCAGGCGACCCGGGTTTCCGTCACCGGTCCCGGCGGCGACCCGGTACAGGGAGACGGCGATCTGATCATGAAGCTGCCCATCGAGGTATCGGTGGACGAAAGGCCGATCCGGTTGATCGTCCCCCGGCGGCCTTTAAATTGAGGCTTGCGCTTTTCCAAGAACGCCTTGCCGCCGCCCTAGCCCTTCCCTTTACCCTTCCTCTTCCCCTTCCCCTTGACATACGGGTTCTTGCCGGCGCGGAGGTGGACGCGGATCGGCACCGCCGGCAGGTCGAAGCTTTCGCGCAAGCCGTTGATCAGGTAACGCACGTAGCTTTCCGGCAGGGCGTCCTTGCGGCTGGCGAAGACGATGAACGTCGGCGGCCGGGTCTTGGCCTGGGTCATGTAACGGATTTTGATGCGCCGGCCCTTGGCGACGGGCGGCGGATGGGCCTCGGTCATGGCCTCGAGCCAGCGGTTCAGACCGCCGGTCTCGACGCGGCGGTTCCAGGTCTCGTAGACCGAAAACACCGCCGGCAGCAGCTTGTCCATGCCCTTGCCCGTCTTCGCCGAGCACGGGATGACGGGGATGCCGCGGACCTGCGGCAAGGACGTCATCAGCCGGTCCTCGATGCCCGACATCACCGCTTTGCGGTCCTTGGCCAGGTCCCATTTGTTGACCGCCAGAACCAGCGCCCGGCCTTCCTCGATCACCAATCTGGCGATCGAAAGATCCTGTTTTTCGAGGCCTAAGGTGGCGTCGACGGTCAGCACCACGACCTCGGCGAAGCGGATGGCCCTGAGCGCGTCGCCGACCGACAGCCCCTCCAGCTTTCCGGTGACCCGGGCCTTGCGGCGCAGGCCGGCGGTGTCGATCAGGCGGATGGGGTGGCCGTCCCAGTCCCAGGAGACGGAGATCGAATCGCGGGTGATGCCGGGCTCGGGCCCGGTCAGCATGCGCTCGTCGCCCAACAGCTTGTTGATGATGGTCGACTTGCCGGCGTTGGGCCGCCCGACGATGGCCAGTTTCAGGGGCTTCGTCTTCCAGGCGTCATCGGCCGCTTTGCCTTCGGTTTCTCCCCCGGCGTCCCCGGGGGACGCGAAGGGCAACAGCGCCTCGAAAAGCCCGTCCAGGCCCTGGCCGTGTTCGGCCGACAACGCGACCGGGTCGCCGAGGCCCAATCCATAGGTTTCCAAAAGGCCGCCCTGGCCGGCGCCGCCCTCGCACTTGTTGGCGACGACGATCACCGGTGTTGCGTGCCGGCGCAGCCAGTCGGCGAAGTGCTCGTCGAGAGGCGTGACGCCGGCCCGGGCGTCGATCAGGAACAGCGCCACGTCGGCGTCGTCCAAGGCGCGCTCGGTCTGTTCGCGCATGCGGGCCTCGAGGCTTTCGTCGGCGGCGTCATCCAACCCGGCGGTGTCGATGACGGTGAAGTCGAGCCCGGCGATGGAACCGTCGCCCTCGCGGCGGTCGCGGGTGACGCCCGGGATGTTGTCGACGATGGCCAGGCGCTTTCCGGTCAGGCGGTTAAAAAGGGTCGATTTCCCGACATTGGGACGGCCGATGACGGCGACGGTGAAGGACATGATCTTGGGCCATTTTGCTCTGGCGGAGACTGACGGCGGTTACCGGTAGACCACCAGTTCGGCGTCGTCGGCGAGGAAATAGATGCTGCCGCCGGCGATCACGGGGGGCACCGAAACCCCGTCCGGCATTTCCACGGTGCCCAGGAAGCGGCCCGTATAGGGCGAGATCGCCATCGCCTTGCCGTGCGAGCCGGCGACGATCAGCCGGTCCGAGGCCAGCAGCGGCCCGGTCCAGATGATCGGGTCTTCCTGGTTTTCCGGATCTTCGTAACGGGGCAGGGAGCGGACCCATTGAATGCGGCCGTCCTGGCGCGACACGCAGACGATTTCGGCGTCGTTGGTGATCACGTAAATGTAATCGCCGGCGACCCAGGGGCTTTGAAGGCCGCCGATTGCCTTCTGCCACAGCCGCCGGCCGCTGCGCAGGTCGATGGCCGCCATGATGCCGCCGTGGCTGATGGCGATGACCCGGCCGCGGTCGATCACCGGGCGGCCGCGGATATGCGCCAGGTTGGACACCACGTCGGTGCGCTTGACCGCCGCCAGGCTGTCCTGCCACAGAACCCGGCCGCTGGTGGTCTTCAACGCCACCAGTTCGCCCGAGGTATAGGGAACGACGACGACGCCGCTGCCGACGGCGGGGCTGGCGCTGCCGAGGATGCTGGCGGTTTCGGAAATGCCGCTGTGTGTCCACAGGCCGTCGCCGTTTTCGGCGTTGATGGCGAACAGCCGGTTGTCGACCGTGACCACGAAGACGCGCCCGCCGCGCACCGTCGGCGCGGCGCGGGCCGGGCCGCTGACCTTTTTACGCCAAATTTCGGCCCCGGTTTCGGCGTCGAGCGCGATCACCTGGGCGAACCCGGTGCTGACGAAAAGGCGGCCCTGATCGTACGCCAGGCCGCCGGAGATATGGCCTTCGTCCTCTTCGTCGGGGGTCAGGTCGTTTTCCCACAGGCGGGTGCCGTCCTTGGTGTCGAAGGCGCTGACCACGGAAGCGGAATCCATGACATAGACCCGCCCGCCGGCGACCACCGGAGAACCCGACAGCCGCACATCGTCGTCGGCGCCGTCGCCGATATCGACGGACCAGGCCTTCGACAGGGTTTCGGGCACCATCATGTGATGCATGGCATGATTGGGATAGCCCCCCGATTGCGGCCAATCGGCGTTGGGTTCGGGCGCCGGCAGGAGGACCTGCACGTCGGCCAGCTCCGGATCGGGGCTCAGCGTGCGCTGATGGAGGAGCACCGAAATCCGGTCGCCGGGCAGCGGCGGTTCCTTTTCACCCGAAAACCAGCCGGTCACCGTCGAGCAGCCGCCGAGGACCAGGGCCAGCAACAAGACCGGCAATAGGGCGGCGCCCGGGAAGGCGCCAGAGAAGGTTCCAGAGCAGGTCCCCGGGCCCCTTAACACGCCTGATTTCGTTTGCCGTTTGATCATCGCCCCGGACCTTACCTGCCGATAATGGATAGCATTTCCTGGGCCCGGGCGCGAACCCCTTGCGGCGCCCGGGGGTCGTTGGCCAGGCCCTGGAACAGCTTCTTGGCCTCGGCCCGGTCTCCCGAGCGGCGGGCCAAAAGGCCGGAAATCTCGCCGGCGCTGTAGCGCCAGGGGCTGGTCTCGGCCCTCAGGGGTTCGAGCCGCTTGGCCAACGCCGATAAATCGGCGCCGGGGTCGTTCAGTTCCTGATAGGCGCCCAAAATCACCGCCAAGTCCCGGTAAAGGGAATCGATGCCCCCGTCCCCGGCCAGCCCCCGGTAGGCCGCCGCCGCGCCGCCGGCATCGCCCTGACGGGCATAAATCCGCGCCTCGTTGAACCGCGCCAGCATTTGGTAGCCGCCACCGTCCTCGGCGATTTCGGAAAACATCTTCAGGGCTTCGCCGGTCTTGCCGGCGGTGACCAGGCCGGCGGCGGACTGAAACCGGACGCCCAGGGCCTCGCGGGCCGAGATGTCGTAGCTCTGCCAGCCCTTGAACCCGGCGACGCCGAGGACAAGGACCACGGCGCCGGCGAGCACGTACTTGCCGTAGGCTTTCCACAGCCTCTGGAACTCGTCCTGGCGCAGATCTTCGTCGATCTCGCGGAACAGGATGTCGTCTTCGGTTTTTTCGGCCACGGGTGAACTCCGGAAAACAGCTTCCGGCCGCCCTGAAACGCCCCAGGGGGCGGGATCGGGGGCTAAAATAGTCCCGCCGGGACGGGAAGGCAAACGCGGGATATTAGCCGGTTATTCCCGCCACTTGATGGAACAACCGATGGAGGCGGTCTGCTGGGCCGGGCCTTTCCCGGTTTCCGCCACCTGGGCCATGGCCTCGAAAAGCTCGCGCCGGGCGTCCGCCGCCGCCTCCTTGCCCGATGCGTCCAGGCGGCCGCGGTATTGCAGCTCAAGCTCGGCGTTGAAGCCAAAGAAGTCTGGCGTGCACCGGGCATCATAGGCGCGGGCGACGTCCTGGGTTTCGTCGATCACGTAGGGAAAGGTAAAGCCGTTGTCGCCGGCGACGGCGGCCATGTTGTCAAAGGAATCCTCGGCGTATTCGTTCGGGTCGTTGGCCATGATGGCGATGACGCCGACGCCACAGTCCTGCAACTCCTTGGCGTCGCGCACCAGGCGGCCGAGGATCGCCTTGACGTAAGGGCAATGGTTGCAGATGAACATCACCAGCGTGCCCCTGGGCCCGCGGACGTCTTCCAGGGTATAGGTCTTGGCGTCGGTGCCCTTGAGGCTGAAATCCGGCGCTTTCCAGCCGAAATCGCAGACCGGCGTTGCCATTGCCACCATGGGGGTCGCCTCCCTCATTTCCATCGAAGCCCGATGGCGTTTGTTAGCCCAAACCGGGGCTTCGATCAATCATAGCCGGGGCACCGCCGGACCGGGGCGCGGTTAACCTGTCCTTAACCCCGGGCCGGGCATTATTATAGCCGGGCGGAAGACCATTCGCCGGCTTGCCAACGAGCCCGGCAACGAGGGAGTCGATCATGCGCATCTTGGCCATTCTCGCGGTCCTGGTGTTTCTCGCCGGGTGCAGCGCCGTTCCCGGCTTCGCCCAGGTTCAGGGGGCCTTCGTCATCGGCACCGACAAGACCCTCGAAGACCACGTCATTTCGCTTGCCAGCGGCAAGAACTGCTCGACCATCCGTAAGCAGAAGGGGTTGACCTATTGCGTGGAGGACGAACCGAATATAAAACCGAACATCTACTGCTACAAGACCCTGGCCACGGTGACGTGCTACGACCGGCCCGATCCCTACGGCGGCCGGCAGAAGAAAATGGGCGAAGACAACGTCAACGTCGCCAAATAGCGCTTCCCCCTAATCGCTCTTTCTTTCCGGTGGCCAGGCCCCGCAAGCGGGGCTAAAACTCATCCCATGAGAATAATGCTGGTCCTGTTCGCGGTGGCGACGCTGGGGCTTTCCGGGTTCGCGGCGTGGTTTTTCTTCGGCGGCCCCGAGGACGACCCGACCCGGGTCAAGCTCGCCGTCGAGATGGCCGAGATCGAGGCCCTCAAACCCCCAGCCCGGTCCGGCGACATGAAGGCCCAGTACGCCCTGGCGCGGCTCTACCATACCGGCCAGTTCGGCTCGCTGGACCTGGACCTGGCCTACGAGTGGTATTCCAAGGCCGCCGAACAGGGCCACCCCGGCGCCCAGTACACTATCGGCACCTTTTTTGCCGACGCCAAGGTGGTCAAGCAGAGCTATTACCGGGCCTCGGAATGGTACAGGCTGGCCGCCAACCTGGGCCGGGTCGCCGACGCCCAGTTGGCCCTGGGCGATCTTTATTTCCATGGCCGCGGCGTTCCCCACGACTACGCCGAGGCGTTGGGCTGGTACAAAAAAGCCGCCGAACAGGGCCACCCGGTGGCCCAATATCTTCTCGGTTCCATGTACCAGGAAGGCTGGGCCGGGGACTATGACCCGGTCGAGGCCTATAAATGGTTCACCCTGGCGCACCGGCAGCGGGACCGGGTGATGGCCGATAACCCCAAGTTCGATACCCGGGCCGCCCTGGACGGGGCCGGCAAGGACATGAACCAGGACCAAATCAAGCGGGCCGGGGACGCGGCCCGGAACTGGCGGCCGAAATGACAGGGTTCTTTTGGCTCCCTTGACTCCCCCGCTTGACCAAACAGGGCGCTTGTTTCACATTCGCCGCCGCCGACATCGAATACCAAGGATCACCTCGTGACCGCACCGCTGAAGGCCGTTTCCTTCGATCTCTGGGACACCATCATCGACGACGATTCCGACGAGCCGAAGCGCCGCGCCCAAGGCCTGCGCGCGAAGCCGCAACAACGCCGCCATCTGCTGTACGAGGCGCTTAACCGCCACCGGCCGGTCACCGAACAAGAAGTCAACGCCGCCTTCGACGCCGCCGACGCCGCCTTCATCAAGGCGTGGAAGCAGGATTCCGTCACCTGGCCGGTGGCCGAGCGTCTGGGCGTGGCGTTGAAGGAACTGGGCCGCGACCTGCCGGCGGACGAACTGGCCGGACTGGCCCAGGCCCTGGGCCGCATGGAGGTCGAGCTGCCGCCCGATGCCATCGACGGCATCGGGGATGCGCTGGGGGAGCTTTCGGGGCGCTACAAGCTGTGCATCGTGTCCGATACCATCGTTACCCCCGCCGACGGGCTCAGGGCGCTGCTCGACGGCCACGGGCTGAAGAAATACTTTTCCGGCTTCGCCTTTTCCGACGAGATCGGGCATTCGAAGCCGCACCCGGAAATGTTCAACAGCGCGGCGCGCCAATTGGGCGTCGAGGTCACGGACATGGTCCACATCGGCGACCGCGACCACAACGACATCAAGGGCGCGCAGGGGCTGGGCATGAAGGCGGTGCTGTTCACCGGCAAGCGCGGCGTGGACAGGGAAACGACGTCGGCGGATGCTATTTGTGAGCGCCACGCCGACCTGCCGGCGATCATCGACCGGCTGGCCGGGGGCGGGTGATGACGGTTGCGCCGAAGTTCCTGGTCGTCGACGGCTACACCAAAAAGGCCCGCGACGAGCTGGCCGCCGGCGGCGCCGCCGTCGCCGGCGAGCTTTACGCGGCGATGCTGAAAGACGAATCACCGGGCTCGGATTGCGACATCGTCTATCCCAGCGACCCGGGGGCGGAACTGCCCGCCGGCCAAGCGCTGTCGGGGTATGACGGCGTCGCCTGGACCGGGTGCAGCCTGACGGTGTTTGACGACATCCCCGAGGTCCGCGCCCAGGTCGACTTCGCCCGTGCGTGCTATGAGGCCCATGTGCCCGCCTTCGGAAGCTGCTGGGCGGCGCAGATCGCCGTCGTCGCCGCCGGCGGGGCGTGCGCCAAGAATCCCCGTGGCCGGGAAATGGGGATCGCCAGGAAGATCCGGTTGACGCCGGAAGGCCGGGCGCATCCCCTCTACGAAGGCAAGTCGGACGTGTTCGACGGCTTCATCAGCCACGACGACGAGATCACCGAACTGCCCGAAGGCGCGGTGCGGCTCGCCGGCAACGCCTTCACCTACGTGCAGTCGGTCAGCGTGGATTACCTCGGCGGCACGTTCTGGGGCCTGCAATACCACCCGGAATACGACCTCCACGAGATGGCGCGGCTGACCTGGTGCCGGATCGACAAGATGACCGAACTCGGCTTTTTCGAGGACCGCGATGCTGGCGAGGCCCACGTCGAACTGCTGGAGGCGCTGCACGACGACCCCGGGCGCCAGGACCTGGCGTGGAAGCTCGGCGTCGACAGGGACGTCATGGACACGAATTATCGCCGCACCGAGGTCAGGAACTGGATCGAGCGCCTGGTCAAGCCGACGATGGCGGAGCGGCGTTAGGGTGGCCTAAAGCCCCTTCAGCCATTTGATGATCCTGTCGGCGCCTTCCTCGGGCGTGTCGCGGTGGCCGCCCTTGACGATAACGTAGGCGTTATTCGGATGTGCCGGCGCCCTCGCGAAGGCGTATTCCTTGCCGCGTTTCATCATCAGACGGTCCCTCTCGCCGATGATCCACATTAAGGGCGTCCCCGGTTTCAGGTTGGCGGCGTTTTTCGGCATTGGGGCCGGACCCTCGGGGTCGAACCAGCTCAGGTATACCTTGGCCTTCATGGTCTTGGTGGACTTCTTTCCCTGGTTTACGTCCTTGAAACCGGTTTCCTCGTCGCCCTTGCCGACGGCGACCATTTCCTTGGCCCGTCGGTAGTCGTAATCGACTAAATTTTGAAATCCGTCACCATCGATGTTGTGCCCCGGCGCGATGGCCAGGATGCCGGCGAGGCCCTCGCGCCGGGAGCCATAGCCGAGGGCGGCGTTGGCGCCGAGGCGGTGGCAGCCGACCA
>JADFNT010000362.1 GCA_022563215.1 Pseudomonadota bacterium | reverse complement strand
GAGGTGCGAGCGCCCCTTGACGGCGGCGGCGATCTTGGCCGCCGCTTCGTCGGGTGTGACCAGGCGCTTGTCGTTCAGGTGCCCGCATTTCTTGGGCAGCACCTGGTCCTCGATATGGACGGCGCCGGCGCCGGCGTGCTCCAGCTCCTTGACCACGCGCATGACGTTCAAGATTTCACCGTAACCCGTATCCCCGTCGACGATCAGCGGCAGGTCCGTGGACCGCGCCACCTGGCGGGTGATGAAACAAAGCTCTTCCAGGGTCATGATGCCCAGATCCGGCAATCCCAGCGTCGCCGTCACCGCGCCGCCGGATATGTAAAGGGCCTCGAACCCCGCTTCCTTCGCCAGCAACCCGGCAAGCCCGTTGTGCGCCCCCGGCACGCCCAGGATGCCGGGCCGTTCGATCAGGTCGCGCAGCCGCTCGCCGGCGGGCGGCATGTCGCGGCCGTTGCCTTCCAACCAAGTCATCGGTTTTCTCCGTCTGTCTGGATGCCCGTCAATTGTATACAAGGTAACGGCGAAGTGCCTTACAATCGAGAAGCAAAATAAAAAACGCCCCCGGGAGACGCCGAATGAAGCAAATCCTGTCGGAACCGATTGCCGGGCCGTCGGCGTGGACAAGCGCCGAACTGGCCGCCGACAAGGGCTGGATTTATCCCCTGAGCGGGGCCGATATCCTTGAGCTCGAGGATGCGTTGGAACGGGTCCGCGCCAAGGGACTGGCGCTTTTCGAGTTCGGCGCCGGGGATTTCCCCTTGCCAACCTTAAGCGCCAAGATCGGCGCCATCGCCGAACAACTGGAATTCGGCCGCGGCTGCGCCCTGATCAGGGGCCTCGACATCACCCGCTACGACGAAGACACCCTGAAGGCCCTCTATTGGGGCATCGGCGTCCATATGGGCGAGCCCATTTCGCAGAATGCCAAGGGCGAATTGATCGCCCACGTGCGTGACGGCGGCCGCGACTATGACACCAACAACGTTCGCGGTTACACCACCAACAACCGGATCGCGCCTCATTGCGATCCCGCCGACGCGGTCGGTCTGTTGTGCGTCCATCCGGCCAAAAAGGGCGGCGAAAGCGAAATCGCCAGCGCCATGACCGTCTTCAACGAACTGCTGGCGCGGCACCCGGAATACCTGGAACCGCTTTTCGCCGGCTTCCATTTCGACCTCCGCGGCGAAGGCGCCACCGGCGACCCCGACGAGGTGACGTTCAACCGGGTCCCCGTCTACAGTTACTTCGACGGGCGGCTGAGCTGCCGGTTCAACGCCAAGACCATCACCGACGGCCAAATCAAGGCCGGCGAACCGCTTGAAGGACTGGCCTTGGAGGCCGTCCAGGCGGTGGCGGAACTGGCCGCGCGCCCGGACATCCGCTTCGCCATGGCCTTCGAGCAAGGCGATATCCAGATCCTGAGCAACCACACCATCCTGCATTCCCGAAGCGGCTTCGAGGACCACCCCGAGCCCGGGCGCCGGCGCAACCTGCTGCGGCTCTGGGTCAACGTCCTGAACGGGCGCAAGCTGGCGCCCGAGTTCGCGGACCGCCTGAATACCGGCCCCCGGGGCGGCGTCCACGTGGCGGAGCGCCTGGAGGGTTCGGGGGCATGACCACGCGCATCGCCATCCTCGACGACTACCAGAACGCGGCGCTGGACGCCGCCGATTGGGGCACCCTCGGGCCCGGGGTCGAGATCGAGGTGTTCAACCAATATATGGAAGGCGAAGCCGCCGTCGCCGAGGCCCTCAAGGGCTTCGACGTGGTCGTCGGCATGCGCGAACGGACGCCGTTCCCCAAGTCCCTGATCGACAAGCTGCCGGAGCTAAAGCTCCTGGTCACGTCGGGCATGCGGAACCTGTCCTTCGACTTAGGAGCGGCCCGGGAGCGGGGCGTCGTCGTTTCCGGGACCGCCATGCTCGGCCATCCGGCCGCCGAGCACGCGCTGGCGCTGATCTTCGCGCTGTTCAAGAAAATCCCGGCCGAAGACCGCATCATGCACGAAGGCGGCTGGCAGGGGGCCGTTTCCGAGGGCATGAACGGCAAGACCCTCGGGCTCCTGGGCCTCGGCAAGCTGGGCGCCCGGGTGGCCAAGGTGGGCCTGGCGCTCGGCATGAACGTCATCGCCTGGAGCCAGAACCTGACCGATGAACGGTGCGCCGAAGTCGGCGTGACGAGGGTCGGCAAGGACGCGCTGTTCGCCGAATCCGACGTCATTTCGGTCCATCTGGTGTTGAGCGACCGGACCCGGGGCCTGGTCGGCCGGGCGGAGTTCAGCCTGATGAAGCCGAGCGCGTACTTGGTCAACACGTCGCGCGGCCCCATCGTCGACGAAGCGGCCCTGGTGGAGGCGCTGGC
>JADFNT010000042.1 GCA_022563215.1 Pseudomonadota bacterium | reverse complement strand
GGGCGGAGCATCTCGCCGCCAACATGGTCGAGGTCCGGCCGACCATCATGACGGCGGTGCCGCGCCTCTATGAGACCCTGTACCAGCGCATCACGCTCGGCGTGGAGCGGGCCGCCGGGGTGAAGGAAAAGCTGTTTCTCAAGACCCTCGAGCTGGGCAAGCGGAAATACCAGAAGCCGGAGAGCCTTGGCCTGCATGAGCGCTTGGTCGACGCGGTCCTCGACCGCCTGGTGCGGCGGCGCTTAAGGGCGCGCTTCGGCGGCCGGCTCAAATTCTTCCTCTCGGGCGGCGCCCCGCTCAGCTACGACATCGGCCTGTTCTTCACCGCGCTCGGCGTCAATATCCTGCAGGGCTACGGCCAGACCGAGACGGCGCCGGTGGTGAGCTGCAACCCGCCGGGCCGGGTCAAGCTCCACACCGTCGGCCCGCCGTTTACCGGGGTCGAGGTCAGGATCGCCGGGGACGGCGAGATCCTGGTCAGAGGCGAGCTGGTCATGCAGGGCTATTGGGGCGACGATGCCGCGACCGCGGAGGCGATCCGGGATGGCTGGCTCCATACCGGCGACATCGGGCTCATCGACGAGGACGGCCATTTGCAGATCACCGACCGCAAGAAGGACATCATCGTCAATTCCGGCGGTGACAACATTTCGCCACAACGGGTCGAGGGCATCCTCACCATCGAGGCGGAAATCGCCCAGGCCATGGTCTACGGCGACAAACACCCGCACTTGGTTAGCCTTCTGGTGCCGGACGCGGACTGGCTGTCCCAATGGGCGGAGGCGGCCGGCAAACCCGCCCGGCTTTCGGACCTGACCGGCGACGGGGATCTCATCAAGGCCCTGGGCGCGGTCCAGGAACGGGTCAACGCCAAGCTCTCCAACGTCGAGAAGGTGCGGCGCCTGATGATCGCCGGCGAGCCCTTCACAACGGATAATGGGTTGTTGACCCCGACCCTCAAAATCCGCCGCCACAAAATCAAGCAAATCTACGGCGAGGCGCTGGAGGCCCTGTACCGCTAGGCGGCGCCGGTTTCCTTGGGCCGTTTGAAATGGGCAACGGCAATGCCGGCCAGGATGATCATCAGTGCCACCACCTCCATCGCCCTGACGGGTTCGGCCAGCAACGCCACGCCCCAAAGAACGCCGAAGACGGGAATCAGGTAGTTGACGAAAGCCATGAAGCTGGCGCCCCGCATTTGCACCAAATAAAAAAAGATGATGGTCGCAAAGGCGGTCGGGAATAGCCCCAGGTAGACAGCCGCCGCCACCGAATCCGCGTCCGGTTCGATCGCCCAGGGCGCCTCGGCAACGAGGGCCGCCGGCACCATCACCAGACAGGCCATGATCATTACCGCGGCGGAGCGCGCGATCAGCGGCGCCGGAGGCGTGTTGCGGGCCAGAATCACGGCGACGGCATAGCATAGCGCCCCGCCGCCGACCGCGAGCTGACGCCAGACGTCACTGCCCAGACCCTTAAGCACCTCTGGCCCGACAAGGACGACGATGCCCGCGAACCCGATGACAACGCCCGCCAACTTGGCCGGCGTCATGCGGTCTCCGGTGGTGAAGAAGTGGGCCATGACAACGGTCGCCAATGGCATCACCGACATCAGGATCGCCGCCAGGCCGCTTGATATCCGTTGCTCACCCCAGCCAATCAGGGTGAACGGCAGGCCGTTGCCGATAACGCCGAGCAGGAAACAAAACGTCCAGAACCGCAACCCGCCGGCCAAGCGTTCGCCGCGCAGGAGCGTGGCGCCGTAAAGGATCACGGCGGCGAGGATCACCCGCACGGCGGCGAGCGTCAGCGGCGGGATCGTTTCCACGCCGACCTTGATGGCCATGAAGGATGAGCTCCAAATCAGGGCCAACAGTAACATCAACGCCAAATGACGGAGCATATGCGCCTCGGAAAAGGGACAGGCTTTGGTTGATCCTAAACCCGGTAAAAGTCCCGATACCATTCGACCAGCCGGGGCAGGCCTTCGTCGATAGAGGTTACGGGTTTGAAGCCGAAGTCCCGTTCCGTTTCGGTGATGTCGGCGTAGGTTTCGGGCACGTCCCCGGTTTGCATGGGCTGGAAATCGATCTCGGCTTTTTTGCCGAGCGTGTCCTCGAGGATGGAAATGAACCGCATCAGCGGCTCTGAGGTATTGTTGCCGATGTTGTAAAGCCGGCAAGGCGGCTCGCCCTCGGTCACCGCCGGCGGCTTGTCCAGGCATGCCAGGACGCCGGATACGATATCGTCGATGTAGGTGAAATCGCGGCGCATGTCGCCGTTGTTGAACACCGGGATCGGCTCGCCGGCCAGGATTTTGCGGATGAAGATGAAGGCCGCCATGTCCGGCCGTCCCCAAGGGCCGTAAACGGTGAAGAATCTCAGCCCCGTCAGCGGCATCCGGTAAACGTGGGCATAGCTGTGCGACATAAGCTCCATGGACCTTTTCGTCGCCGCATAAAGCGACAGCGGCATATTGACCGGATCGTTGACGGAAAAAGGCAGTTTGGTGTTGCCGCCGTAAACCGAGCTGGAGGATGCGAAGACGAAGTGATCAAGTTTTTCCAGTTTCCGGCAGGCTTCGAGGACCACCAACTGTCCTTCGACGTTGGCGCGGGTGTAGGCATAAGGATCGATTAGGGAATACCGGACTCCGGCCTGGGCCGCCAGTTGAACGACCCGGGTGATGCCGCCGTGCCTGGCGATCAGGCCGTCCATGGCCTCCCTGTCGGCGATGTCGATGCGTTCGAAGGTGAAGCCGTCGCGTTCGCTCAATGCCTTCAGCCGCGCTTCCTTCAATGGGACGTCGTAGTAATCGTTGACGTTGTCGATGCCGACCACGTCGTCGCCTCTGTCCAGCAAGGCAAGCGAGGTGTGAAAACCGATGAAGCCGGCGGCGCCGGTAACCAAAACCGTCATCTGAAAAAATCCGGGACTCCGTTAAGCCGCACCCGTATACCCGCTCGGGCGGAAAAAATCATCCCATTGTAAGGTTTTCCGTTAAGGGGAGGCTCAAAAAGCCGGAATGAAGGCGAAATCTGGGGTCAGGCGAGTGCCTTCAGGTCGCTGGCCTTTTCCTTCACCATTTCCTCCAGGCGTTCGGCGATGACCTGAATGTCCTGCTGCAATGCCTGGAGGGTGATTTTCAAAGGCTGATCCATGACGGGTTCGAGGGAAAACGTCGTCGACGGGTTATCGTCCTCGGAAAAGGTCACACGGACCTGCCACGGAACGTTGAGAAGCTCGCCGATCCCCAGGTCCATGAGCACGTCCGAAAGCAGGCGGACATGGACGACGGAATCGCAATAAAACCAGACCCTGGGAATCTTCCACAAATCGCCCGCGTTGTCGTTGTGGCCTTCGCAGGACCAGCAGGGCTCATAAACCCCAAGCCGTTTCAACTCGTACGCCAACGGCGCGATTTTGTTCTCGATCGGGAAATTCGGATCGGCGGTCAATGTGATGCTGATCTTGGGGCAGTCCTTGGAACAGCAGCACGCGCAATTCGTTGACGCGCAGGTCGGACAGACCTCATCGCAATCGGGATCACAGACCCGGACCGTTCTCACAGGCGGGTCCGCCACCCTTGCCAGTTCGGCGCGGATTTCGGATTTTTCCTGCTCGGTTTTTTTTAGCCGTTCAATCCTCATGACATTTGGGGTGTTTAAACCGGCCCCAGGCTTAATTACCTTTAAGGCTGATCAGGAACGCCCCGATCTCTTGCTTGCTCCGATCAATTGGAACCCTCATCCTTTCCAATTGATCGGAGGCCAACGGAAGGGTCAAAATTTCGACCACGGTTACATTAGAATAATTCCCACAAAAAATTAATAGGCATACAGCCGTGGAAACAAAACAAAACATTTCGAAACAAACTGTTACACGGCTTCAGCAGGTCCCGAACACTGCCGTTCACGGTCATTTGAGGGACATCCCCTACACCGCCAGCGTCGCCATCACCGATTACGGGCGAAAAATCGCCGACCATTACGCCGATCAGATCGGCGCGGGTGGGCTTGCCGGCATTTGCGGCCGCGCCGCCATTCCATTCAATTTTCCCTCGTTCGGCATGATCGTGGAGTTTGAAAAGCCCATCGAGCTCCAATTCTACGACGCCGATCTGGTGCTCGACGAAACCCTGAAGGACGCAATTGGCCGGTTCGGCCCGTTGATTTTCCGCAACGCCTACATGGCGGCGAAGTTCCGCGGCGAGGGCCAGAGAAATATCTTCCCCGACCTGAACTTTCGCGTCGACCGGGGCTCCCATCAGGACAACCAGTATTCGCTTTTCTGCCGCGACCCCTTCGACGCGGTCCAGAAGGACTCCGGGAATCCTCGACCCTGATCCTCGCCAACATCGTCGCCCACCTGCAATCCATGAAGGAAGGCCAGGATCCGGGAAGCGGCGCCAAAACCCTGTATGCCATTTTCAAGGACGAAGACCTCGAACCGTTGATCGGCGATATCCTTCTCGAACAGCCCTGGACGGCGCCCGAGGGAACGGGGGAAATCTGCGTCTTCGACAACCGGACCCTGCAACACGCCAGTTATTACCTGGCCAGACGGGGTTATTCCATCGGCGTCAGATATCTTTTTTGAACGCCCTTCCCGACCCGGAGGGCGGAAATTTGTTTCGGGAAAGCCCCGCCCTACGCCATTTTATCGTCCCCAAGCTGCTTGATTTTCTTCAATTCTTTTAAATTCCCTCCGGCCCCCTGCCCGGTGATTGTAAGCGGCCGGGCCTCGTATTACGTTTAAACCAACAACGAATGGACGAAATGCCGAGCAAAACCCAAGGGATTCGGCCGATGCCACTGACCCAGGTCACGCTGGACGACAAGTATACCCTGGATAGGGGCCGTGTCTTCCTGACCGGTACCCAGGCCCTGGTGCGTCTGGTGCTGATGCAACGCCGCCGCGACATGGCGGCGGGGCTGAACACCGCCGGCTATGTCACCGGATACCGGGGTTCGCCCTTGGGCGGCATCGACCGGGAATTCGGCCGCGCCGAAGAGTTCCTCCGGGACCATCACGTCAAGTTCCATCCCGGCGTCAACGAAGACCTGGCGGCGACGGCGCTATGGGGCAGCCAGCAGTTGGGCCTGTTCGAGGGCGCCCGCTACGACGGGGTGTTCGGCCTCTGGTACGGCAAGGGCCCCGGCGTCGACCGTTCCGGCGACGTCTTCCGCCACGCCAACTTTGCCGGCACCGCGCCCCTGGGCGGCGTCCTGGCCCTGGCCGGGGACGACCCGGCGTGCAAGTCGTCCACCGTGCCCAGCCAGAGCGAACACGCCCTGATGGACGTCCACATCCCCATCCTCAACCCGGCCAACGTTCAGGACGTGCTTGATTTCGGGCTCTATGGCTGGGCCATGTCGCGCTATTCGGGCTGCTGGGTGGGGATGAAGTGCATCACCGACACCGTCGATTCCTCGGCCTCCGTCGATGTCGGCCCGGACCGGGTGCGGATAAAAATCCCGGATGACTTCGAAATGCCGCAAGGCGGGCTTCACATCCGCTGGCCCGACCCGCCGCTGGATCAGGAATACCGCCTGCAACGCTACAAGATTTACGCCGCCCTCGCCTTCGCCCGCGCCAACGGCCTCAACCGGGTCACCATGGATTCCAAGAACCCCCGGTTCGGCATCATCGCCACCGGCAAGTCCTATCTGGATGTGTTGCAAGCCCTGGAAGACTTGGGGATCGGGTTGGAGCACAGCCACGAAATCGGCCTCCGGCTGCTCAAGGTCGGCATGCCGTGGCCCCTGGAGAAGGAAATCGTCCGTCATTTCGCCGAGGGCCTGGAGGAAATCCTGGTGGTCGAGGAAAAGCGCGCGGTGATGGAAAACCAGATCAAGGAGCAGCTCTATAACTGGCGCGCCGACGTCCGCCCCCGGGTGGTCGGCAAATTCGACGAGAAGGGCGAATGGATCCTGCCGTCGGCCGGCGAATTGACTCCGGCCCGGATCGCCCGCGTGATCGCCGACAGGATTAGCAAATTCCCCGTCAATGACCCGGTCAAGCGCCACATCGAGGAACGGCTGAAGTTCCTCGACGACAAGGAACGCGCTCTTGACGCCGCCGCCACGGGGATCGAACGCATCCCCTATTTCTGTTCCGGCTGCCCGCACAACATCTCGACCGCGGTGCCGGAAGGATCGCGCGGCGTCGCCGGCATCGGCTGCCACTACATGGCCATCTGGATGGACCGCGACACCGCCACCTTCACCCACATGGGCGGCGAAGGCGCCAACTGGATCGGCCAGGCGCCATTTACCGATACCGACCACGTTTTCGTCAACATCGGCGACGGCACCTATTTCCATTCCGGCATTCTGGCCATCCGCGCCGCCGTCGCCGCCGACGTCAACATCACCTACAAGGTGCTTTACAACGACGCCGTGGCAATGACCGGCGGCCAACCCATGGACGGGCCGCTGGACGTGCCGATAATCACCCAGCAGGTGCGCGCCGAAGGCGTTGAGCGCATCGCCGTCGTTTCCGACGAACCGGACAAATACCCCATCGGCGCCGACTTCGCCAAGGACACGACCTTCCACCACCGCGATGACCTGGACAAATTGCAACGCGACCTGCGCCGATTGAAAGGCGTATCGGTACTGGTGTACGACCAGACCTGCGCCATCGAAAAGCGCCGCCGGCGCAAGCGCGGAACCTACCCCGACCCCTTGGCGCGCCCCTACATCAACCAGGCCGTCTGCGAGGGCTGCGGAGATTGCGGCATGGTCTCCAACTGCGTCGCCATCATGCCCGTCGAAACCGAATGGGGCCGCAAGCGGGCCATCGACCAATCGGCCTGCAACAAGGATTTCTCCTGCCTGAAGGGGTTTTGCCCAGCCTTCGTCACCGTCCTGGGCGCCGAGCCGAAAAAACCGGACGCCATCGGCGACATCCCTTTCGAAGCTTTGCCCGAACCCGACCTGCCGGCCACCGAGGAACTCTACGGTATCGTCGTCACCGGCATCGGCGGAACCGGTGTGGTTACCGTCGGCGCCGTGCTGGCGATGGCGGCGCACCTTGAATCGAAGGGCGTTTCGGTACTCGATGTCGCCGGATTGGCGCAAAAGAACGGCGCCGTTTATTCCCATATCCGCATCGCCGACGACCCCGGCAAGCTGCATGCCGTGCGTATCGCCGCCGGCGGCGCAAGGCTGCTGATCGGTTGTGACATGGTGACGTCGGGCAGCGCCGAGACGCTGGGAAAGCTTAATTCCGGCACTACCCAGGCAGTGGTCAATTCACACCGGACCATGACCGCCGACTTCACCCGCGACGCCGACCTTGCATTTCCCGACGAAGGCATCCGCGACGCCCTGGCCGAGGCCACCGGCAAGGGCGGACTCGAATTCATCGACGCCACCGGGCTGGCGTTGTCGTTGCTGGGCGACACCATCGCCGCCAACATGCTCTTGGTCGGGTTCGCCTATCAAAAAGGCCTGCTGCCGCTTTCGGCGGAAGCCATCGATCGGGCGTTGGAGCTCAACGGCGTCGCCGTCGATTTCAACCGCCAGGCATTCTTGTGGGGCCGCCGGGCCGCCCATGACCGGGACGCGGTTGAACGCCTCGCCGGGGGCGGCGAACCCGAACCGGAAACCCCCGAGACCCTGGAATTCGTTACCAAACGCATCAAGGATCTGACCCAATACCAAGATTCGGCCTACGGGCGGCGCTACGCCGACATGATCGACCGGGTCCGCGTCGCCGAGGCGGACAAGGCCAAGGGCAAGACCGGCCTCGCCGACACAATCGCCAGGGCCTATTTCAAGCTCCTCGCCATCAAGGACGAATACGAGGTCGCCAGGCTTTATACGGACGGTGAATTCATCGCCGGGCTGCGGCGCCAATTCGGGGATGGGTTCAAGCTTGCCTTCCACCTGGCGCCGCCGCTGATTTCCCCCCGCGACCCGGATACCGGCGAATTGAAGAAAAGAGAATTCGGGTCCTGGGTGATGACCGCGTTCAAGGTCCTGGCACGGTTGAAGGTGTTGCGGGGCACACCGTTCGATATTTTCGGCATCACCGCCGAACGGCGGATGGAACGGCGCCTGATCGGCGAATACGAAGCGGTGGTCAAGGAATTGCTGGACGGCCTGAACACCGACAATCACGCGCTGGCGGTAGAGATCGCCGAGCTGCCGATGCGGATCAGAGGCTTCGGCCATGTCAAGGAACGCAACCGCCGGGCGGCGAAGGACTGTGAAGAACAGCTTCTGGCCGATTTCAGGGGGTCCGGAATGAAGGCCGACGCCGCCGAATAACCGCCCTGAACGGGTCTAAAGCACGAACCACAACAGCGCCGGCAGGGTGGCGAACGAGATCGCCGTCGACACCACCACGGTGCCCGCGACTTCGCCGGGCTGGGTGTCATAGCGGGCGGCGAAAAGATAGGCGAACACGGCGACCGGCATCGCCGATTGCAAAATCAACACCCCGCGGGCCGGCCCCTCGAAGCCGAAGGCCAAGGCGGTGACGACGCCGACGGCAAAACCCATGGCCAGCCTGAGCAACGAAAGCAGCACGTTACGGGTGAAGCTGGTTACCTTCAGCCCGGCCAGGGAAACGCCGAGCGCGATGAGCATCAGCGGAATGGTGATATCGCCGATGAGCTTGGTCGTCGACATCACCCAGTCAGGCGGTTTCTGATCCAGAAAAATGAAGGCAAGCGACGCCCCTACGGCATAGAGAAGCGGCAGGCGAACAAGCCGTTGCACCGACGTTGCCCCGGCGGCGACGGCGTAACCGATGGTGAACAAAAGCACCACCCCGATGGTGAAATAGATGATGGCCAGCGCCAAACCTTCTTCGCCGAAGGCCAAAAGGCACAGCGGTAACCCCATGTTGCCGAAGTTGGCGAACACCTGCGACGGCCAAAAGGCGCGTAGGCTCAACCCCGCCGCCTTGAGGACGGCCCAGGCAATGACGGCAAAGGAAACGAAAGTCACGAAGCTGGCCCCGGCCATGTCGCGAAAGACCACGGCGTCCATCTCGACCTTAAGCAGCGTCGCGAAGACCAGGCACGGGGTGCCGATGTTGGTCGTCAGGTTGAGAATGAAATTGGTATCGAAGGGCCGGTCCTGGCGCTTCCAGACGAAGCCGATGGCCGCGCACACGAACACCGGCGCGATGATGGAAAAAAATTCGGTCAACATCCCAATACCAAGGATCAAAGATAAAGAAGCGGTTTTTACCCTTCCCCTATTCGACCCAGGCCCCTATTCGACCCAGGCAATGCGCAGGATGTTGGTGGCACCCGGGGTGCCGAACGGGACTCCGGCGG
>JADFNT010000361.1 GCA_022563215.1 Pseudomonadota bacterium | reverse complement strand
CCGTCCTCGCCCCGGGGAACGGGGTTTTGGTGACCTCGGCGACGCTCCGCGACGGCACCGGCGACGCCGAGACCGATTGGCGGGCCGCCGAAAGGCGCACCGGGGCGCTTCACCTTGCCGCCCCGCCGGAGCTGACGGACCGGCCATCACCCTTCGACTACCCCGCCTTGACCCGGGTGCTGATCGTCGGCGACGTCAACCGCGACGACAAGGACCAGGTGGCGGCCGCCTATCGCGAGCTGTTCCTGGCCGCCGGCGGCGGCGGGCTGGGCCTGTTTACCGCCATTTCGCGACTCAAGGCCGTCCATGAACGCATCCAAGGGCCGCTCGACGAGGCCGGGCTGGCGCTTTTGGCCCAACACGTCGATGTCCTGGATACCGGCACCCTGGTCGACATCTTCCGGGCCGAGGAAGATTCCTGCCTGCTGGGCACCGATGCGGTCCGCGACGGCGTCGACGTGCCGGGCCGGTCCTTGCGCCTGATCGTCTTCGACCGGGTGCCCTGGCCGCGGCCCGATATCCTGCACCGGGAGAGAAAAAAACATTTCGGCGGCCGCCAATACGACGAAATGCTGACGCGGCTCCGCCTCAAACAGGCTTTCGGACGGCTCATCCGCCGCGCCGACGATCACGGGGTTTTCGTGATGCTGGACCGGGCGCTGCCGAGCCGGCTTCTCGGCGCCTTTCCCGAAGGAGTCCCGGTCAAGCGGCTGGGGCTGAAGGAAGCCATTACCGACACCCGGACCTTTCTCGGCCCCATGGATTGAAATCTTTTTCAGGCAAGCCAGAACTCAAGGAAACAGCCATGACCTCACTCAACGGACAGACGATCGGCTTCATCGGCCTCGGCCTGATGGGCAAGCCGATGGCCCGCAACCTGAAGGCAGCGGGGGCGGAGATGACCGTCCACAACCGCTCCCAGGGCGTCATCGAGGAGCTTTCGGGCACCGGCATGACCCCGGCCAAGACCCCGGCCGACGCCGCCGGGGCGGCGGACACGGTCATCCTCATGCTGCCCGACACGGCGGCGGTTGAAAAGGTGCTGCTGGGCGCGGACGGGGTGATCAGCGGGCTTAGGCTAGGCGGATTGTTGATCGACATGGGCACCACCAAGGTCATCGCCACCCGCGCATTCGCCAGGGACGTCGAGGCGGCCGGCGGCGATTACATCGACGCCCCGGTTTCCGGCGGCACCATCGGCGCCGAGGGCGGCACGCTGACGATCATGGCCGGCGGGTCCGAGGAGGCCATGGAAAAGGCCGCGCCGGTGTTCGAGGTTCTCGGCCAATCGACGACACACGTCGGGCCCACCGGCACCGGACAGGTGGCCAAGGCCGCCAACCAGGTGATCGTCGGCCTCAACATCGGCGCCGTCGCCGAGGCGCTGACGCTGGCCAAAAAGGCCGGCGCCGACCCGGCCCGGGTGCGCGAGGCGCTCACCGGGGGGTTCGCCGATTCGCGCATCCTCGAGGTCCACGGCAAACGCATGATCGACGGCGCGTTCACCCCCGGCGGCAAATGCGTCACCCAGCGCAAGGACCTGTTTCAGGCGCTGGAGTTGGCCAGGGAACTGGGGTTCGAGATGCCGGCGACGGCGCTCAACATGGCCCTTTATGACAAGGTCATCGAGGCCGGGCTGGGCGAGTTGGACCATTCGGCGCTGATCAAGGCCATCGATCCGGATTGAGCACAAAAAAGGGCCGCGCCCCCATCCGTAAAGCAGGGGCACGGCCCTTGTTCGTTTAGCCTGTCGCGCGGGTCTAGGGCGTTTCCGGTTCACGCAGGTTCACCGGAAATGCCCCAGCTCATTTATTTTACGCAAATACGTCGTCGCAAACGGTTCCGTTTGCTCGGGATTTGCTCTAGCAGGTTGCCCGAAACGCGACCGGACTAAGCCGCCGCCCTCACAGAATCTCGCCGCCCTCGCGGAGCTTCTTCAAAAGCAGCGGATGAGAAAAGCCCAGGGCGTGGGCCCTCTTGAAGTCCCTGAGGGCTTGGGTCTTATCGCCTTTCTTCTCGTGGGCGAGTCCCCGGTCGGCGAAGACCTGGCCGTCCTCGGGATTCAGGTGGATGGCCTTGTCGTAATCCTTGATGGCCCGGTCGAGCCGTCCTTTTTTTCTGTAGACATTGCCCCGGTTGCCGAAGGCCTGGGAAAATTCGGGCATTAGGCGAATGGCCTCATCGTAGTCCCTGAGGGCTCGCTCGAATTGGCCTTTGTGATAATAGGCGTTGCCCCGGTTGTTGAAGGCGAAGACCATTTCGGGCATCAAGCGGATGGCTTCGTCGTAGTCGGCGATGGCCCTGTTCCACAGGCCCTTGCTCTTGTAGGCAAGTCCCCGGTTGGTGAAGGCGATGGCGAGATT
>JADFNT010000360.1 GCA_022563215.1 Pseudomonadota bacterium | reverse complement strand
ATGGTCGTCACACGAACCCCTGTTTTCTGCCGTTTTTTACCATGTGCTTTGCGGACACGATGCGGACACGGCTAATTTTCAAAAACACCGGAAAAGGTAACCCCCGATAAGTCATTGACCTAACGGGGGTATTTGGTGGGCGGTGACGGGCTCGAACCGCCGACCTACTGGATGTAAACCAGTTGCTCTCCCAACTGAGCTAACCGCCCCACGGGAGCCGGAATCGGAAACCGGGAAATGGCTGGGAAATCGGATGAAAAATACAGGCCTTGGGCAGATGAATACAAGCCCCCAAATCCCCGCAGGCAAAACAATACCGGCTGCGCCGAGGGCACAGCCGGCACTGAATTCGAAATTGGAACGGCTTAGTTGACCGCAGCCTTCAATGCCTTGCCGGACTTAAACTTAGGCACATTGGTAGCAGCAATTTGAATTCGCTCACCCGTCCGCGGATTGCGGCCCGTGGTGGCTTTACGGTGCGAAACGCTAAAGGTTCCGAAGCCAACGAGTCGAACTTCCGTGCCCTCTGAAAGGGAGGAAGTGATCGATGCTACGACACCGTCAACAGCTTTGGCGGAATCGGCCTTCGATAAACCAGTGCGGCTCGCCACTGCGGCGACAAGATCATTTTTGTTCAATGGAAAGCCCCCTCTATTAGATGTGTGTGGTCGGGATGGATCGTTAAAGCGGACACTTAAACCTTCTAGTCATGCCCGCGAAACCCGTTGATGGCCGAAAGTTTACTGACTCCAAGCCAACGGCGTCAATTGCCGGGGCGCAGTTTTTCCCAGTTTATTGCCGTTTTTCCGGTCTTATTCTGGCATCACGTTGAAAAAATGGAATGAATCACTCATCCCCAAAGGGCGCAACTTTTCCTTTGAGACGGAAAAAGTGCAGGCAAATCCAGCATTCCCCGTCGATTCGTCGGCCCAACGGCGAATCGGACAGGCTATTCACACACCTTTGGATTGGAGGGAAGGCCCTATTGCGGCGGTAAACCGGCGGGTGGGAAATCAGTGGGTAACGATGCCCGTGCCGTCGTCGCCTCCATCACCGGAGGCAAGAGAACTGGCTTCGAGATTCGCTTCCTCGTCCCATTCCTGCGGCGTCAGCGGTTTCGCCAGGGCATGCTCAAAAACCTCCTCGACGACGGCGATGGGCACGATTTTCAAGGCCCGTTTGACGTTGTCGGGAATTTCAGCCAAGTCCTTTTCGTTTTCCTTCGGCACCAGCACTGTCTTGATGCCGCCTCTGAGCGCCGCCAACAGCTTCTCTTTCAAGCCGCCGATGGGAAGCACCCGGCCCCGAAGGGTCACCTCGCCGGTCATGGCAACGTCTTTTTTAACCTTGATGCCGGTCAGAACGGAAACGATGGAGGTGACCATGGCGACGCCGGCCGACGGCCCGTCCTTGGGCGTCGCGCCCTCGGGAACGTGGACGTGGATGTCCTTTTTCAAGAACAGGGTCGGATGGATGCCGAACTTATGGGCCCGGGACTGGACATAGGATTTTGCCGCCTGAATGGATTCGGTCATCACGTCGCCCAGTTTGCCGGTAATGATCATCTTGCCCTTACCCGGCACGATGACGGCTTCAATAGAGAGCAGCTCGCCGCCGACCTCGGTCCAGGCCAGACCGGTGGTGACGCCGACCAGGTCATCAAGTTCGATCTCGCCGTAACGGTATTTGCGCACACCGGCCCATTTGTTCAAATTTTTCCGGGTCACGGCGATGGTTTTTTGCTTGGCCTTTTTCTTTGCTTTTTTCTTTTCCTCATCCATCAATATTTCCTTGATGGCCTTGCGGGCCAGGTTGGCGATTTCACGTTCCAGGTTACGGACCCCCGCTTCGCGGGTGTAATGGCGGATCAGGTCGCGAAGGGCGGTTTCGGAAATCTTCCATTCGTTCTTTTTCAGCCCGTGTTTTTCGATCTGCTTCGGAATCAGGTGCCGGTGGGCGATTTCGACCTTTTCGTCCTCGGTGTAGCCGGACAGGCGAATGATTTCCATCCGGTCCAGCAGCGCCGGCGGCATGTTCAAGGTATTGGCGGTGGTGATGAAAAACACGTCCGAAAGGTCGTAGTCGACTTCAAGATAATGATCGTTGAAGGCGTGGTTCTGTTCCGGGTCCAGAACCTCCAGCAACGCCGAGGCGGGGTCGCCGCGCCAGTCATGGCCCATCTTGTCGACCTCGTCCAACAGGAACAACGGGTTGGATGATTTGGCCTTTTTCATGCCCTGGACGATCTTGCCCGGCATGGAGCCGATATAGGTGCGGCGGTGGCCGCGGATTTCGGATTCGTCGCGCACCCCGCCCAGCGACATGCGGACGAAGTTTCGTCCCGTCGCCCGGCCGATGGACTTGCCCAG
>JADFNT010000359.1 GCA_022563215.1 Pseudomonadota bacterium | reverse complement strand
CTGAAGGATCACGTTCCGCCCGGCCCGGCGGGCGACCATGGCGAGCGCCGTCCCCCAGGCGCCGGCGCCGATGATGGCGATGTTTTTCATGCCTTCCCCCGGTTTCCTCTCAGGCCTTGACCCCGGCGCCGAGCGCCGGCGGCGCGTCCGGGTCCAGGGGCCAGCGCGGCCGCGCCTTGAAGTCGAAATCGTCGGTCATGCCCAGTTTCAGCCGCTCGACCCCGGCCCAGGCGATCATGGCGGCGTTGTCGGTGCAAAGATTGGGTGGCGGGGCGACGAATTGAAACCCTTTTTCCGCCGCCAGAACCTTAAGCCGTTTTCTTATCGCCTCGTTGGCGGCGACGCCGCCGGCGACGACCAGGGCCGGCGACGAGTGGGAAGTCTCGGGGTGAAGGCCGCGAAAAGCCAGAATAGCGTTGGCCGTGCGATCGGCAAGGACGTCTTCCACCGCCGCCTGGAACGACGCGCAAAGATCGGCAATGTCCCGGTCTTCGAGGTCCCCCGGCGCCAAGCCCTCGATGGTCTGGCGAACCCTGGTCTTGAGCCCGGAAAAGGAGAAATCGGCGCCTTCGCGGCCCTTCATCGGCCTGGGCAGCGGAAACCGCGATCCGTCGCCGTTGCGCGCCGCCTTTTCCACCGCTGGCCCGCCCGGAAAGCCCAAGCCCAGCATCTTCGCCGTCTTGTCGAAGGCCTCGCCCAGGGCGTCGTCGAGAGTGGTGCCGAGGCGCCGGTAATCGCCGACGCCCTCGACGGCCAGCAACTGGCAATGGCCGCCCGACACCAACAGCAGCAGATAGGGAAAATCCAGGCCGTCGGTCAGCCGCGCCGTCAGCGCGTGGCCTTCCAGGTGGTTGACGGCGATGAACGCTAGGCCCCGGACGGCGGCGATGGCCTTGGCCGTCATCACGCCGACCAGCACGCCGCCGATCAGTCCCGGGCCGCCGGTCGCGGCGACGGCGTCGAGATCGCCGAATTCGACGTCGGCCCTGTTCATCGCCCGGTCGATGATGCCGTCGATCAGCTCCAGATGCGCGCGCGCCGCGATCTCGGGCACGATGCCGCCGAACGGCCGGTGATCGTCGATCTGCGACAGCACCTCGTCGGCCAGAATCCGCCCCTCTCCGTCGACCACGGCGGCGGCGGTTTCGTCGCAACTGGTTTCGATGCCCAAGACGATCATGGAAAAACCTTTTTACCCCACCCGCATCGGACTTTAACCTTGTAGGCTATTCGGAACCAACTTTCTCGACCGCCATGACAGACTCTTCTCCTCTTCGTATCGGTACCCGCGGCAGCCCCCTGGCGCTGGTCCAGGCGCACGAGGTCCGCGACCTGCTGGCGGCCGCCGACCCGGCGTTGGCGGACGAAGACGCGATCGAGGTGGTGGTTATCAAGACCACCGGCGATCAGGTGCTGGACAGGCCGCTGGCCGACATCGGCGGCAAGGGCCTGTTCACCAAGGAAATCGACGAGGCGCTGCTGGCCGGGCGCGTCGACCTGGCGGTGCATTCCATGAAGGACCTGGAAACCTGGCTGACCGAGGGCATCGGCCTGGCGGCGGTACTGGAGAGGGAGGATCCGAGGGACGTTTTCATCTCGCCAAAGGCCAAAAGCCTCGACGAACTGGCCCCAGGCAGCGTCGTCGGCACGGCGTCGCTCCGCCGCCAGGCGCAAATCCTCCACCGCCGGCCGGATCTTCGCGTCGAGTCCTTTCGCGGCAACGTGCAGACGCGGATAAAGAAACTCGACGCCGGCGAGGTCGACGCGACGATGCTGGCGCTGGCCGGGCTCAAGCGGCTCGGCATGGCCGACGTGGCAACGGAAATTCTTAGGCCCGATCAATTCCTGCCCGCCGTCGGACAGGGCGCCATCGGCATCACTGGCCGGGCCGATGATGAAAAGACATCGGCGCTTGTGGGCCGCATCAACCATGCCCCGACCATGGTCCGGTTGACCGCCGAGCGCGCCATGCTGGCGGCCCTGGACGGGTCGTGCAAGACCCCCATCGCCGGACTGGCGGAATTGGACTCAGGCGGCGGCCTGACGCTCCGGGGACTGGTCGCCCGGCCCGATGGTTCGAAAATCTTCGAAACCACCCGCTCCAGCCCGGCCGCCGACGCCGAGGCCATGGGCCGGGACGCCGGCGAGGAGCTCCGCCGCCGCGCCGGGCCCGGTTTTTTCGAATAGTCCGAGGGCCTGCCCGATGCGCCTTCTGATTACCCGACCCCGGGAAGACGCCGAGCCCCTGGCGGCGCTTTTGGGCGAACGCGGCATCGAAACCGCCCTCGAGCCGCTGATGTCGATCATCGATTCCGACACCCCGGACCCGGATCTTTCCGGCGTCCAGGCCTTGTTGATCACCAGCGCCAAC
>JADFNT010000358.1 GCA_022563215.1 Pseudomonadota bacterium | reverse complement strand
CGACAATCGGCGGCGCCTGTGGGTTCGCATTGCATGGCAGCGTGTCATCCGACCAGATCGATTCGATTGCCGCGCTGGTCCGCATCGCCCGCCACCTCAACCGATCGACCCCGAGCATCCGCCGGGCGATCAACGTCCGGCGGGCCGAACTGCTGACGACGATGCGCCTTCCCGAAAGCCAGTCGATTGGCACCCGCAAGGGGCGAACGCCCAAACCGCCCGCCCTGGCGAGCCACGAGCAGGCCAAGGCCTGGGAGGACGACGCGCCCATCGAGCAGATCAGCGAGTTCTTAGCCTTCGCCCGATCGCTCGGCGCCCCGCTGGGGGTCGAGGAGCGCGTGCGCGCCGAGGCCCGACAAGCGATCGTGGCACGCGCCGGTTCGCTGATCGCCAGAATCCGTGTCTCGACACCATCGGCGGGCGACATCGACGAAGCGGAGCTTGAGCCCGTATTGCTGCAACGGATGGTAGGTGGTGGACCAAGAAACCGCCGGCACGATGACCTCGTCGCCGCGTTCCAGCGGTTTCTCTTTCTTGTGGAACAGGGCGGCGACGGCGATCAGGTTGGCCGACGAGCCGGAATTCACCATCACCGCGTGTTTCTTGCCGTGGTAGGCGGCGAAGGCTTCCTCGAACGCCGCCACCTCGGGGCCGATGGTATAGCGCCCGCTTTTGACTACCCGGTCGATGGCGGCGCGTTCCTCGGGCCCCCAAGTGTCGGCGGCCAGGTCCCAGAACATCTCCGCCATCTCAGAACGGTCCCCGAAAGACGGCTTCATGGGGCAGGGTCGGCTCCGCGTCCGGCGCCCATTCGGGCTCGTCGGGGCGGATCATGGAATGCGCCTTCGACGCGATGGTGACGGCGTTGGGATAAAAATATTTTTCCAGCGCCGGCGTCGTCGGGCACGTGGTCTGGGCGTAGCCCATGCGGCCGACGGCCAAGGGCGAGGCTCCTTCTCGGCGCTCGCAGACGGCGGCGACGATCTCGGCCCCGGCGCCGCAGGTCACCCAGGCGTTGTCGACGACCAGAAGCCTTCCGGTTTGTTCCACCGAGCCGGCGATGGTGTCCACGTCCAGCGGCAGCAGCGACACCGGGTCGATGACGGCGGCCGAGATGCCGGCCTCGGCCAGAAGCTCCCGCGCCCTCAGGCATTCGACCAGCATGTAGGAAACGCCGACCAGTGTAATGTCGTCGCCGTCACCGACGACGCGGGCCTTGCCGAAATCGACGGTGTAGGGGTCTTCGGGCACCGGCGCGTCGGTGGAATACAAAAGACGGTGTTCGACGAACACGACCGGGTTGTTGTCGCGAATAGCGGCGGCGAGACAGCCCTTGGCGTCATGGGCGTTGGTCGGCGCCACCACCTTGATCCCCGGCACGTGCATGAACATGGCGTGCAACCCTTGCGAATGCTGCGCCCCCTGACCCCACGACTTGCCGATGATCGACCGCATCACCAGCGGAACCTTCACCTGGCCGCCGTACATGTAGTGCGCCTTGGCGCCCATGTTGATGAGTTGGTTCATGCACAGCAGAAGGAAATCCATGCGGATATGGACGTGGATGGGGCGCATGCCGGCCATGGCGGCGCCGATGACGACCCCGGTGATGGCGTCTTCGGACAGCGGCGTATCGATGACGCGGCCGGGACCGAACCTGTCGATCAGGCCCTGGGTGGAGCCCTGGATGGCCTTGTGGTCGTCGACGTTGAGGCCGATGACGAAGACGCCTTCGTCGCGGTCCATTTCCTGCTCGACGGCCTCTTGCAGGGCCTCGACGTAGCTGATGACCCGGCCCTTGCCGGTCTTGGGGGAGTCAGTCGGCGAAGACATGGCTGTAAAGCTCCTCCGGTTCCGGCCACGGGCTTTGATCGGCGAAGTCCACGGCCTCGGCGATCAGACCCTCCACCTCGTCGTCGATGGCCTGGCGCCCGGCGTCGTCCAGCATGGCGCCGGTGGCCGCGACCTGGTCCCGGGCCTGCCAGGCCTCCAGTTCGTCGCGGGTGCGGTAACCGTCGTCGTAATCCTCGCCGGGGCCGACGTGTTCGCGCCAGCGGTAGGTCTTGCATTCGATGAACCGCGGGCCACTACCGCCGCGGATGGCCTGGGCCGCCTGCCCGGCAGCTTCGCGGATGGCGAAAACGTCGTCGTCGGCCAGTTCTTTGGCTTCGATGCCGTAGGTGCGGACCCTCTCGCAAAGCCGCTCGGTAGCCCAGCGGTTGGCGGTCGGGGAATGGATGGCGAAGCCGTTGTTCTCGCAGACGAACAGGATCGGCAGCTTGTGCAGCGAGGCGAAATTGAGGGTTTCGGAAAATACCCCTTCCTCGGTGGCGCCGTCGCCGAAGAAGCTGACGGCGATGCGGCCCGTGCCCTC
>JADFNT010000357.1 GCA_022563215.1 Pseudomonadota bacterium | reverse complement strand
CTGGCGGCAGGTGACGTCCCTGGCCAGGTCCATGCCTTCCAGCCCCGGCCACGCCTCGGCCTCGGCCCTGAGCGCGTCGACGTCGATGGCGCCGTTGCCGGCATTGATAATAACCCCCGTCGGCGCGCCGGAATCCCGGATCAGCCGGGTCAGGCGCCGGGTATCGACGCCGGTCACGGCGACCAGGTTCATCGATTTCAGCCACGCGTCCAAATGCCCGCCCTGTTGGCCGGACGAGCGCCAGTTGGCCGGCCCGGTGATGTCGGCGCGCATCACGCAGCCCCTGACGGCGGGAGTCGTTGTCTCCAGGTCTTCGGCGTTGGTGCCGACGTTGCCGATATGGGGGAAGGTGAAGGTGATGATCTGCCCGGCATACGACGGATCGGTGATGATCTCCTGATAGCCGGTGATCGATGTATTGAAGCAGACCTCGCCCACGGCCTTGCCCACCGCGCCGGCGCCCCGGCCCCAGAACACCTCGCCGCCGGCCAGCACCAAGGCGGCGTCGGCGGCGCGTGAAAATTCCTTCCCCCGGGAGGCGGTCCCGGCGGGAATGACGGGGTTTTCGGCGTCGGTCATGGGCGGTGCCTCGAAAGGCGTTGGATCGGTGGCCCTTCATAAGCAATGGCGGATAAGAGGTCAAGACCTCACCAGTAGAAATTTGCCATAAATTTCAATGGGTTATTTTAAATCCCAAGGTTGCCTTTTGGGCCGTTTTTAGGTACCTTCATCGTTTCCCATCGATACAAGTGATGATTGGCCATGCTCCGCACGCGCCTCAGTGACACCCTGAAATCCTCGATGAAGGAAAGGAACGAGCGCTCGGTCTCGACGCTGCGGCTGATCCTGGCGGCGCTCAAGGACCAGGACATCGCCGCCAGGGGCAAGGGCAACATGGAGGGTCTCACGGACGATCAGATACTTTCGCTGTTGCAGTCGATGATCAAGCAGCGCCGCGAATCGATCAAACTCTACGAACAAGGCGGGCGCATGGAGCTGGCCCAGCGCGAGGCCGAGGAAATCGGCGTCATCGAGGAATTCCTGCCCGAACAGATGAGCGACGACGAGATGGCCACCGTCATCACCGCCATCATCGGCGAGGTCGGGGCGACAAGCCTCAAGGACATGGGCAAGGCGATGGGGGCGCTGAAGGAGCAGTACCCCGGCCAGATGGACTTCGCCAAGGCCAGCGCCTTGGTCAAGGAACGGCTGGGTTAGACTCCCCTTTTCCGACCGAATCGGGTTGTGGATATTCCTTGAATCACCTTAATAACTAGCGCCCCTTTCATTGCGGCTAAAGTTGTAAAATAGGCCGATTCGGCCCGGTGACTGCTGGCGGCCGAAGTTCCGTTATTTTTTTTGGACCGCCGATGGCCTTCTCCGATCAGTTCCTGGAAGAACTTCGCGCCCGCACCGGGCTCGCCGACGTCATCGCCCGCCGTGTCAAGCTGGTGAAAAAGGGCCGCGAGCATCTGGGCCTGTGCCCGTTCCACAAGGAAAAGACGCCGTCCTTCACCGTCAACGAAGACAAGGGCTTCTATCACTGCTTCGGCTGCGAAGCCCACGGCAGCGCCTTCGATTTCGTCATGAATACCGAGGGCCTGACCTTCCCCGAGGCGGTGGAGAAGCTGGCCCAGGAGGCGGGCATGGAGATCCCCCGCGACACGCCGGAGGACCGCGAGCGCCAGCAACAGCGCCAGACCCTGTTCGACGTCACCGAAAAGGCGGCCGCTTATTTCGAGCGCCAACTCCGCATGCCGGAAGGAAAAAGGGCGCTCGATTACCTGAAAAACCGTGGATTCGACGACGACGTGATCAAGCGCTTCCGCCTCGGCTTCGCGCCGCCAGGGTCAGATGGCGGCCGGAACGTGTTGAAGGCGGCGCTGGCCAAGGGCGGGATCGAAGAGGGCCTGATGGTCGCCGCCGGGCTGATTATCCAGCCGGAAGATCAAGAGGCGGGGACGGGCGAAGCTCGGACAGGGAAACAACGAGTCCGGGAGCCTTACGACCGCTTCCGGGGCCGGGTGATGTTTCCGATCACCGACCAGCGCGACCGGGTCATTGCCTTCGGCGGACGAATTTTAGGCGACGGCGAGCCCAAGTACCTCAACTCCCCGGAAACGCCGTTGTTTCACAAGGGCCGGGTGCTGTACGGCCTGAAACTGGCCTCCGGCCCGGCCCGCAAGGCCGGCACCGTCATCGTCACCGAGGGCTATACGGACGTCATCGCCCTCAACCAGGCCGGGTTCGAGAACACCGTCGCACCCCTGGGCACGGCCCTGACCGAGGACCAGATCAAGCTGCTGTGGCGGGTCGTGCCGGAACCCGTGCTTTGCTTCGACGGCGACGCCGCCGGCCCGAAAGGCGCCCCCCCGG